>JAJYFH010000018.1 GCA_021791015.1 bacterium
TAATCTGGGCCTTTAACTGATTAATGATCTCAATAGCCACAGCCACCACGATCAAGATGCCCGTCCCGCCAATGGCAAAATTCTGAGCATTGGTAAATATTTGCATTGCAAAAGGAAAGTCCTTGCAAAACAATCAAAAAGAAAGAGACCCGACGAATTGTCGGGTCTCACCTACTATTCAGCTTAGTTTAAGCCGAGAACAGTTCCGGGCTTGTGGTTGCTTCTGTGAGTTCATCGATCTCTTTTTTGGCCGTCTCAAGCTGTTGCTTTAAATCCTTGATCGTTTCATAGAGATTGCCTTCAAGGCCATAATATGCAAGGCTTTTCTCGATCTTCTTTAACGACTCATTCTTCTCTTTCTGAATGTAATAGTCGTCCCAAACAAGGCCCGAAGCCACGAGCAGGATGAAAGCCAAAACCGGTGCTGCAATGTATAGTGTCCAGGTGAATTCCCTACTCAAACCATTGAGTGCGCCTCCCATATCCAGTGCCTTCAAAACAATGCCGAGAATTCCAACCACCGACACTAGAGCGAGAAGGTAGTAACCTGTCTCTGAAGTGCCGCTGCCTGTTGCCGCCTTGATAGTAAAGATTATCGGAAGCGTGATGATGCAAAGCATTGCTAAAATCCAAAGCGTATCCAGACCTGAAATGAACATGGTGCTCCCTTCATTGGTGATTTGCGGGTTAAAAAAAGAAGGTACTTCCTTCCAAGTGAATTAATTATAGCAAATTTTAGGAAATAATAAAGATTAAGTTATTAAGGATAGTCCACTAAACTGGTTTAGTGGACTAGTCTTTTACTGGAATGTCGGGTAGGATTGATTCTTCTTTCAGAATAACAAACACCGGGATTTGTATCACTTGTCTACTTCGGTTTAGACAAGTAGAAGCGTAAGAAAGAAGGCGGAGAAGGTGGATTCTGGACTCGCCTTCGCTCAAGACCTCGGAACGGGTAGGCAAGCCAGAATGAGGGAAGGAAAAAAGGGATTCCTCGGCTTGTTGCTTCGCGAAGTCGCTCGGAATGACAGGCAGGATGGTTAAGGATTAAAGGTTTTATACTCTCCTTCCTTCAATCCATCCAATTCAAAATCTGCTATTCTAATTCTCTTCAATTTAATCACCTTTACCCCGACGGCATCAATCATTCGGCGGATTTGGCGGTTTCGGCCTTCATGGATTGTGATGGAGTAACAATTTGATTTGTTTAAACAATTAAACTCTTTATGTAATTTCTTTTGAGATGATTCACGTTTGACTGGATTCCCGTCTTCGCGGGAATGACAGAGAGGGGTAACTTTTGCCGGAGCGGTTATGCCGTCTTCTAACATAATTCCGTTTCGTAATTTATTTAAAGAATCTTCTGATAATTCTTTATTAGTTTCAACAATGTACTCCTTCTCTTTCTCGTATTTCGGATGGCTCATTTTCTGGGCGAAATCACCGTCATTTGTTAAAAATATCAGTCCGGAGGTGTCTTTGTCGAGCCGGCCAACAGGAAAAACAGGCGGGTCTTTTGGCGCGAGCTCAGTAATTAACCTTTCAGCATGGGGGTCGCTCACAGTAGTTGTGTATCCGGCAGGCTTATTTAAGGCGTAATAAACAAATCTTTGGGGAGTAATCAATTTGTCATCTAAATATACCTTGTCAGAAGGACTAACTTCAGTGGCTAAATTTGTTACGGTCTCAGCAGTTGGCTGGATTCCCGCCGGATGTTTACCCGACTCTTGGCGGGTGGGGATGACAGACGAAGAATCTATTTTTATCCTGCCAGCCGAAATCAACTCCTCGGCCTTTCGGCGGGAGTAGTTGGTACAGGAAGCAATGTATTTGTTGATTCGCATACTTTGATTATACTGGATTCCCGCCTTCGCGGGAATGACAAGAGAAGAGAATGCGGGAGTATTTTATACTTCTTTCGATATATTGATTGATTCGCATAAAGATTTGATTAACAATTGTGTCATTCTGGGGATAAGGACTCCGGAATCAAAATTCATAGACACAGATTCTGGCCAAGCCAGAATGACAATCCGGGTGGCAATTAGGTTGCTGGTAATGCTTCTTCTAGCTTTGGCAGTTGTCCTTCGTCCTCTATCCCCAAATATGTCATCATTTTAACAGTCGTGCCATATAAAATTGGCCGGCCGGGAGCGTCTTTGCGTCCGGTCTCGACGATTAATCCTCTTATCATCAAAGTTCTGAGTGGTTTGGACGAGTCGGCGCCGCGGATTTCTTCTATTTCCGATCTTGTGATCGGCTGTTTATAAACAACAATTGCCAAAACCTCAAGAGCTGCCGGTGAGAGCTCGTAACGCAGTTCTTCGTTTAAAAGCTTGGCGACTGTTTCCGCATTTTCTCCGGCCGTTGTCATAAAATATCTCTCGCCCTGCTTTATAATACGAAGTCCCCGCTCTCTATATTCTTGAGTCAAAGAATTAATCTCATTTTGAATGTCGGCCATGCTCTGTCCGATGATGCGCGCCATTTCCTTTAAAGAAATAGGCTTCCCGGAGGCAAGAAGCAAGCTTTCTATTTGTGATTTTAGGTTAGTTTTGCTCATATTTATAATTATAATACAGATAATTTAAATTCAAGTATCCCTTTTTTCGTTTACCCATTTTCAGGATTTAAAATGACTGGATTCCCGCCTGCGCGGGAATGACAGGGGCTATATTCCTTGCACGGTTAAATCACCAAAATTTTTACTCTGGCTGACTTTGACAGCCTTTCTTTTTATCATTTCAAGAAGCGCGAGGAATGTCACAATCACCTCTCCTCTATTTCTTGATTTCTTGATAATCGAATGAAATGAAAACTTTTTATTTTTCTTAATTAGTGTCTGGAGTTGCTCTAATTTTTCCTCGAGCGTAACCTTAGCCTCTATTTTCTTCTCCTCTTTCTTTTCTTCCTTTGGCATGCGCTTCAAAACATCATTTAAAACATTCATGAGATATGCCAAATCTACACCGACCGGAGGTAGAAACAAGTCTGTTTGAAAATTCCTGACGCCCGGTTCAAATGATCTTTGTTTTTTGTCGATAATTTCTGCAAACTTTAGTGAAAGCTCCTTGAACTTTTTATATTCCTTGAGTTGTGTTTCCAGATCTTCGATTTCTTCCTCCTCCTCAGGTGAAAGGAGCGGCAGAACAGCCTGGCTTTTCAAGTAGAGAAGCTTTGATGCGACTATCAAAAAGTCCGCAATTTTATTGCTTGAAGCAGAGATGTCTGGATTCCCGCCTGCGCGGGAATGACAGGGAGAGGAGGTGTCGATTTTCTGAATCTCGCCTAAGTAGGAGTTTGTGATTTTTGCCAGAGAAATTTTGCAGATATCAAGCTTTTCTTTTTCAATTAAACTTAAAAGAAGATCTAGAGGTCCTTCAAATGTCTTATCCCTCACGGCTAGCATTTATGGCCTCAGACGGTTAATGTCGCGCGGGAAGAGTGAGGCCTCGCGAATGTTGGAAAGACCCAAAAACTTCTCTGTGAGTCTCTCAAGCCCCAGGCAAAATCCGCCGTGCGGAGGCATCCCATACTTAAATATGGAAAGATAATCTTCAAATCCCTCCTCGGTCATTTTTCTTTCTTTCATTTTTTTCTGATAATCTTCGTATAGGTGTAATCTTTGGCCGCCGGTCGTTACTTCTATTCCTCTGAAAAGGGCATCAAAACTTAGTGTTTCGCCCGGACTTTCGGGGTCATCCATGGTGTAAAACGGGCGTTTCTTTGAAGGATAGTGTGTGATGAATATGAAATCGCTCCCGTATTTCTTCGCCGCGTATTCACAGATTTGCCGCTCGTGTTTTGGCTCCAGGTCCGGTTCGCCCACGCATTTTTCTCCAAACTCTTTTTCGAGAACTTCCTGCGCTTCTTTCAATTTCAACTGTGGAATCTTCACATATTTGGGAATGGTCGCACCAAGCATCTCAAAATCTTCTTTCGAATTTTTTCCGAGCCATTCAATCATGTATTTAATCAAATCTTGATGAATGTCTATTAAGTCCGTCCAGCTGTCGATGAAAGCCATTTCCATATCCAAGCTCATGTATTCGTTAATGTGCCTTGAAGTAGCATGCGGTTCGGCGCGATAAACGTAGGCTGTCTCAAAAACGCGCTCGTAAACCCCGGCCATAATCTGCTTATACAGTTGGGGGCTTTGGGCAAGCAGAGCTTTTTTCTTGAAATACTTGACCTCAAACATCTCAGCTCCGCCCGTTTCGGCGCCCGAGCATACAATTTTTGGAGTGTTTACTTCTGTAAAATCGTGTTCTTCAAAAAAGGAACGGAAAGCATCGAGAACTTCTCGTTGAACTCTAAAAATCGCCCTTTGCTTTGGATTTCTGAGCGTAATGGGCCTGTTGTCGAGAAGAGTATCGAGGTTGACATTCATTTCCTTCTTGTTAATTGCAATAGGGATGTCTTCTTTGACCGGTGAAAGCACCTCAATCTTTGCATCATGAAGTTCGGCGCCGTGCGGAGCCCTTTCTTCTTTAACGACTTTTCCTGTTATTTTCACAACAGTCTCTGTGGTTAGTTCCTTTAGCTTGTCGTTTTCTTTTGCCCCGTCAATTACAGCTTGAGCCAGGCCGGCGCGGTCACGCAAAACTATAAAGCTGATCCCGCCAAGCTTTCTCAACTTGTGTATCCAGCCTTCGAGTAGGATTTCTTCGCCGATGTGCTTATTTATTTCTGAAGTTAAAACTCTTTTCATGTTTTCCTCTCCTAAAATTATACCAATCATTTTGCTTTTAACCAAGGGTTATGCTTTTTGTAGCGCATAGATTCCCGCCTGCGCGGGAATGACGCGTGGTAGATCTTTTATTATCTAATAAAAAAATCCCCTGCCGGGGAAATCATCTTTTCTGAAATCTCAGATTAGCTAGCGCTTGGCTTTTCTTTCCTCGGCCTTGCCAGAATCTCGTTGGTTTTATCTATGACATCAGACAGAGTTGCTTGCGATTTGACTAAATATGCATCAGCGCCAAGCCTTGCTCCTTTTTCGATGTCGGAAGCTTGTGACAGAGCGCTCATTATAATAATTTTAGTATTTTTCGTTTCGGGTGTTGCGCGCAGAATATCCAGAATATCAAAACCCGATATCTTGGGCATCATGATGTCCAAGATTATAATATCCGGTTTTTCTGCAATCGCTTTTGAGAGAGCCTCTTCGCCGTCGCCGGCTGACGAGACTTCAAAATTTTCAGCAGCAAATCTTGCCGAGTAAATCTCTCGAAGAGCAACATCATCTTCTACTAATAATACTTTTGTCATTATAGAAAAATTTTAGTGAATTATGTCAATATTTGCAAGAGTTAATCCAAAGATCTGGGAATCGTAAAGTAAAATTTGCTTCCCTTTCCCTCTGCGCTCTCAACCCATATTTTGCCGCCGAAAGCTTCCACAATTGATCTGGTGATATAAAGCCCTAGGCCGGTTCCGCCCACTGCTCGAGTGGCACTGTTGTCAACCTGATAGAATTTCTCGAAGAGATGTTTTTGCCCGGCTTCAGGGATACCCACACCGGTATCAGCTACGCATGCTTTGGCGAAATCGTCGTCGTAATCTATGGAAACTGTAATTGTGCCGTTCTCTGTAAACTTAATGGCATTTTCAACCAAGTTGTTTAGAACTTCCCTGATCTGTTCTTTATCCGCCTTGACATCCAGCGACCTGCCTATCGCCTTCCCTTTGATAGTAAGGTTTGGGCTTGCGACAAACTTGAGGTCGACATTTTTTTCCTTCGCTTTCTTGCCAAAAACATCGATAACTTCCTCGGCAAGCTCCTTTAGCGGGAAATTGGTTATATGGTATTCTATTTTTCTGTCTTCTATTTTTGTAACGGCCAGAAGGTTTTTTATCAAAACAGACATCGCCCCGGCAGTGTTAAATGCCTTTGTGAGATATTCGCGAGCTTTGTCGTCGATCTTGCATACATTATTATTCATAACCAGTTCAATGTAGCCGGACATAGCCGTGATCGGCGTCCTGAGCTCGTGTGATGCCGTTGAAACGAATTCAGACCTCATCCTTTCAACTTCTTTTTTCTTCGTTATGTCGCGAAAAACACATATGGCGCCGGTAACTTTTCCATCTGAATCCTTTATCGGAGCATATGACCCTTCAAGCTTCATGTCTTTCTTTCCCTTCCCGAGCATACACATGTCATCTCTGGTAATGTTCTCGCCGGTATTCCACACCGCGAGAGCCGGACAGTCTTTTTCGCAGATGCTTACGCTTTGGTCATTTTTTAAGTTCATAACTTTTTTGCAAGGCAATCCGATGGCATCTTTTTGGCCCCAACCGGTTAGCTCCTCTGCCTTTGCATTGAAAAGGATAAGTTCTCTTTTTGTATTAACGGCGTAGATGCCATCCGCGATATTTGCAAGAATTGCTTCAGCCTTGCTTTGATCTGCCGAAACATTCTTTGTGTACCCTTCCATTTCTGTTTTCTTAACAATGCTTTTTCGGTACATATAGCCAAGCCAAGAAGAAAAGGCGAATACAGATATTAAGGCAAGAATATTTGGGCCGTCTTGAATCAATATGTTTTGAGTCCCTTGATGTCCAACGTAAGTTCCCATAAATAATTCATAGGCTAGTGCTATGACAACCAAGGCCGAGCTTACAAATAGCGAATAAAATGCCGACAAACTGACAAAAACATAGAAAAACGGGAAAAGAAAGCTTCTCGAGCCGCCGGTCAGTTGTAGCAATGAGAAGAAATAAGCAAATAGAAATGACGATTGAAGCAGCAGGTTGCTTTTTGGCTCCTTCTTATTTATTTTTAGGGCAAAAAAGAAAATAATTATGCCAAGAATTGCAATGCCGACCACTATTCTTGCAAAGTCATTAAAGACAAGCCGGCTGCGGGTAAATATCGCAAGGACAGCAAAAGAAACCAGGATACTAACATTTGCAAGCAATATGAAATACGAAAGATATCGGCTGAACCTAGCCAATTTATCCCTTTCGATCAAGTCCCCAAGGCTTACAAGCTCTATACACCCTCCCTTTTGGTTCAAGCTGTAAATTTTTTGATTACATAAACATTATACACATTCTGTATGTTTTTTGGCAAACCAAGTTATAATTTACAATTCAAATTTTTAATTTTCCTGCTTGCGGCGGGCAGGCATTAAATTAACAATAGCGACATTTGATCATTGAAAATCGAGAACTGAAAGTTGAAAATTCTGCACGTTACATTTTGCTTAAACCAAAGCTTAGAAGGGCGTGCGCATCTTCGTTGCCGCGATCTGAGCCCATAAAAACGAAGATAAATTTATGTCCGTTCTTTTGTGCTACGCCAATGAAAGTATTTCTTGCGTTGTCAGTGAAGCCGGTTTTTGCGCCGAGCATTTCCGGGTATGTTCTCATTGTGAGCGAAACATGCCCCGGCCAGTAATGCGCGTCATTCTCGTCTGTTTTGGGAATGGAATATTCGTTCTTGTCTCCCATGTATTTCAAGATTTCCGGATGGGCCTTGACAGCGTAATATGTAATTTTTGCCATATCATAAGCGCTTGATACGTGGCCGGGCTCATCCAGCCCACTTGGATTTTTAAAGGTTGTATTTTTTAGGCCCAAAAGTTTGATTTTTTCATCCATTAGGCTCATGAATGTTTTCTCGTTTCCGTCGATGCCTTCGGCCAAAATGACTGCTGCGTCATTTGCGGAAATCATGAAAAGTCCATGCATAATGTCCTCGACCTTTAGCTTTTCACCTGCGCGAGTCGACATATTATATGCCTCCATGTCGGCAGCATGCTGCGACACTGTGAGTTTCTGGTTCATGTCGTAGGTCTCAAGCGCAATGGTTCCGGTCAAAATCTTTGTAATGGAAGCCGGAGGAAGAGGCGCGTGGGCGTCTTTTTCGTAAAGCACTTTGCCGCTTTCCGCGTCAACGACAATCCCCTCTTTCGCCTGGATCATAAAGTCGTTGTAGGTAGGATCACCTTCATTTAGCGAATACTTTTGTTTATATTCCTCAATTTCTTTCTTTTCGTCGGCAGCTTTTTGCGCTGCAATTTTGGGGTTGATCTTTCCCGCTTGATCCGCTGCGGTATTGCTCTTGCTGCCCAGGAAAACAGAAAGTGCAAAAAAGACCGCCAAAACTACACCCCCGATAATAAGCTTTTTCTTCATGGGTTCTATTATCTATAAAATAAGCGCTTTAGTCAAAAGTTTAGGGCTTATAACGAAACAGCATTCCATCACTACCCTAATACAGTTTAGTGTAGTGTATTCTTATTTTTACTCAAAAAAGCATAAAAACATAAACTACTTTAGTTTAGTTAAGGTGTGTCCGGAGGCCTTGATTAAAAATTATGAATTGTAAATTGAAAATTAAGAAAATACGTTAGTATTTTCGCCTGTAGCTGCCGAGGATTTTGACGAAGGCTACTTTTTCGAGATCTTTGATTACCTTTTGAACGGATTGTTCACTGATATGGCCATCAAAATCTATGTAGAATATATAATCACCAAGTTTGCCTTTGCTTGGTCGCGACTCAACCCTCGATAAGTTCAGGTTTTCATTTTTAAAATAGCCGAGAATCTCATGCAGGAGCCCGGGGCGGTCAACTTGCGGGTAAACGGTTATTGAGGTTCTGTCATGTCCGGAGGGCTTAGTGCCGGACTTCGAAATAACCACGAACTTCGTGACGTTATATTGGCTGTCTTGGATGGATTTGTCTAAAATATCTAAATTATAAATTTCAGCGGCAATTTCCGGGGCGATCGCGGCATATTCTTGCTTGCCAAGGGTCCGTCCCTTGGCAGAGGCAAGCCTTGCCGACTCTCCGTTGCTTGTGGTTTCCATGATTTTTGCATTTGGCAGATTTTTGCGAATATATTTCTCGCATTGAGAATACGCCTGAGTGTGCGCATAAAGGTACCGAATATCTGACTTTTTGGTATCCCTTGCTCCCAGAAGAAAGTGTACAACCGGTATGATTTCTTCTGCCTCAATCATTAAATCATATTCAAGGAGGGCGTCCAGGGTGAAACCGACAGAACCGCCGAGCGAATTCTCTATCGGCACCACTCCTTTGCCGCACTCATCCCTTTCAACAGCGTCAAAAACATCGTGGATGGTTTTATAAAATACGATATTGTTGTCATTCTGACCTAGACCAGAATCTAGTCCGTAAATATTTTTAGCCGCTTGATGGGAAAATGTGCCCTCGGGACCCAAGACCGCGATTTTTTCTTTCATAATTCTACTCCTTTGTCATTCTGAACTTGATTCAGAATCTATATAATAACTGCATTTGTCTGGATTCCGGATCAAGTCCGGAATGACATTTAAAAAAGCCTTCCTTGCGGAAGACTTTAATTTTACAATTTCTAAGCTATCTTCCGCTAAGCAAAATTTTCAGAAAAGTTAAAGCTAAAAAATCGTTTATTAATCACTAATGTTATTTTAGCTTACATTTTTTAAATAATCCAGATAAATAAATTTAGCCGACTGCCATAGGCTCCAAAAGCAACATTGTTGCC
>JAJYFH010000001.1 GCA_021791015.1 bacterium
TTCACTTCATGCTTCCGCTCATCTTCGGTTTTTTCCTCTGGATTTACAAAAGGAAAGAATATTATAAATTTGCCGTCACTTTGCTGGTCTTGTCCTACCTTGGCTTTCTGACTTACTTGTTTTTCCCGGCCATGCCGCCCTGGATGGCTTCTGACCAGGGAATTATCCCTCAAGTTTATAATGTTTTCGGCGCCACATTTGCCACCTTTGTTCACAGTTCACATCTGCCGAGCGTTTATAATTTCTTTGACCCGGATCCTGTCGCCGCCATGCCATCACTGCATGCTGCTTACCCATTCCTCGTCTACCTATTTATGGTGAAAATCTTCGGGAAGAAAGGACACTTATTCTTAATTTATGTGGCAATACTCACCTTTGCTATCATCTATACCGGGAACCATTATGTTATAGATGCGCTCTTTGGCTACTTATATGCCTATGTTAGCTTCGTAGGAGTCGAATACATCTGGAAAAAAGTTGCGGCAAAGCTGGCGGCCAGAAAGCAAAAACCGGCAGAAGCGCCGGCCTTTGCAGAGTCTGAGATTTAATATTTTTATCTGGTAATCATTTTCCTGAAAAGAGGTACGGCGATTACCAAAGTCACCGCGCCAAAAGCAACTAGCACTATGAGTTCATTTGTAACCTGCGAGATGCCCGCGCCTAGAATAATGACTTTTCGCAGCGCCTCAATGGCATATGTCAGCGGCAGAAGGTGGGCTATGTCCTGCATCACTTGCGGCATTTGCTGGATCGGGAAAAATGCGCCAGAAAGGAAAAGCATCGGAAACTGGAACATGAAAAGCAGCTGAGTTGCCGTCTCCTGTTCCGCCGTTGCAGATGAGACTAGGATGCCGAGGCCAACAAATGAGAATATGCCAAGCAAAAGCAAAAGTATTACAAGCAGAATACTGCCGTTTATAGTGACTCCGAAGAGAAACATCGCAAGCAATAGGACAATGGCGCCTTGAGCCAAACCGCGGATTGACTGCGAAGCAGCTTTGCCTAAAATAATTGCCAAACGGCTGATGGGTGATATAAGGATGCCATCAAGCGTACCCTGCTCGCGTTCCCTGGATACAGATGCCGCAAGCCCGGTCAGAACAGCCGTCATCACCACCATGGCCATTATTCCCGGAGCGACAAACTCAAAGTAGTTGGTATCACCCGGCAAGATGCCCTCGAGCCTTGACTGGATTGGCTGGATGATAGCCCCGGGATTTAACCCCTTAGCGCCGGTCTTAGCAACTAAAACACTTACCTTTTGTTTTCCGATTTGCTGGCCAAAACCCTGGATAATATTTGTGAGTGTTTGCGTAGTGATGCCGGAAATCTGCGGGTTCGACTGGTCCTCGACTATAGTGACATCTGCCTGTTGACCGGCTTGAAGCTTCCGGGAGAAATCAGGAGGGACAACAATTCCGCCATTTATTTCCTGTTTCTTTATGCCGTCTTTTACCGCGTCCATACTGTTGTAATCTTTAGTTTGAAATGCCTTATTTCCGCTTGTTATTTCCAGATTTTTAATGACGCTAAGCAGCTGATCACCCGTTTTGCCATTCTCATTGACTACGCCAATAGGAACATTTTTGATAGAGGTCTGGGAAGGAAAAATAAATCCCGTCAGAACCATCATGAATATCGGCATGATAACGAAAGTTATAAGACGAATCCTGTCTCTTGCGAACTCAAGCAGATCCTTTTTTGTTATTTGCAATAAATCACCAAGTACATGTTTCATTTTCAATTTCCTTTTTTACCTAATTTCCTACTCCCTAATTACCTATTTACCCGACTCTCCTACCTCACTCTCTTTCCGGCGTTTCCGCCCCAGTGTCCCGGACCGCCGCCATCTCTTTTCGGTTTTCCCTTTCTATCTCTTATCTCAAGTCCCGTTACTTGCAAAAATACATCTTCCAAAGTCGGGTTTTCCTTGCCTTTCACTTTCCTTTTCAAATTCGTGACTGTATCCATTGCCTGAATCTTGCCGTGGTCTATAATGGCGACTCTCTCGGACAAGGCTTCCGCTTCAATCATGTCGTGGGTGGTCAAAATGATAGTGATGCCTTTTTCGTTTAACTCCTGGATAAATGTGCGAATCATGAATGTCGTCTGAGGGTCGAGGCCCAAAGTCGGCTCATCTAGAAATAAGATATCAGGCTCAGTGAGAAGGGCCCGTACGATATTGATCCTCTGCTTCATGCCGGTAGAGTAAGTGGCAGCTTGCGCATCTTTCCACTCTTCCATGCCGAGCCTTTTAATCCACTTCTCGGCCCGCTCATGGATGACTTCCTTAGACAAATGGTTCAGCCTGCCGAAAAACTCCAGATTTTCCATGGCAGACAAGTGGTTGTAGAGAATAATTTTCTCAGCTACCAGGCCGATATGCTGGCGAACGTTGTCCTGATCTTTCTTTATGTCAAAACCTTCGATAGTCGCTGATCCCGATGTCGGGGTTAAGAGTGTTGTCAGCATGCGAATGGTGGTTGATTTTCCGGCGCCGTTCGGCCCCAAAAAACCGAAAATCTCTCCTCTTTTTACTTCAAGAGAAATAGAATCAACCGCCGTAAAGCTTTTGAATTTTTTGGTTAAACTTTTAACCTCAATGATGTTTTTTGATTTTTCTGCCATGTTTTTCATCTCTACCTTTCAACTTTAATGCGTTTTATACTAAATACAATATACTGAATACTATACACTGCATACTGCAACTTGTTGCCTAGCTTTCTTCCAAAATTTCGTTTATTTCAGCATGCCTTTTCTCAAGCTCTTTAGAAAACTGCTTGAAGCTGGATAACTTTGTCAGGAAGATGCCTTTGTCTTTTACACCAAAAACAAGCATTTTTTCACCTTTTTCCAGGTTCAAGATTTCTCGCGCCTCAGCCGGTATCACAACCTGCCCGCGCTCACCCATGGTTGTCGAACCGTAAAATTTTCTCTTAAACATCATTCTCTCTCCTTTCTAAACCCTGTTGCCCGCAAATATCCTTTCGAATTAATGACTCCGCCGTATTCCTATCATACATGTATGAAATGTATGAAGTATATTTTAATCGACCTTGGCAATAGTGTCAACAAATTTATAACATTTTATGGCTTGCCGTCACTTTGCAGGATATTGTGCATCTAAAAATCCTTGTTACTCGTCATTCTGGCTTGCCTGCCCGTTCCGAAGCTTTGAGCGAAGGAGGGTCCAGAATCTTTCACTTAAATGTTGACTCTTTGATTCTGGACAAGCCGGAATGACAAACATTTTAGGTAAAATAAAAAGGAAATTTATTTTGCAACCATTTAAAATAAGATATAATCTCCTTATGGCAATCATTTTTACTATTATCACCTTCTTCTCAACGTTAGCCGGCGGCTTGGCCAGCATTAAATACAAGCACAAAATGCACTTGATTTTAGGATTTACAGCCGGTGTAGTACTCGGACTCGTAGCCTTTGATCTCTTGCCGGAAATATTTGGGTTAATAGAAAAAACAGGCATGCCTGCCCGCCTCCCGATGATCGCTTTGGTGGTCGGCTTCCTTATCTTCCACATTCTGGAAAAAACCTTGCTGATCCACCACGGGCAAGAGGAAAATTACCCGACTCATCATCACCCGTCCGTGGGGAAATTATCTTCGCTTGCCCTAATCGGCCATTCGTTTTTTGACGGCATCGGCATAGGCCTTGGCTTCCAGGTATCTCCCGCTATCGGCTTCTTGATAGCAGTCGCTGTCATCGGCCATGATTTTTGCGATGGCCTAAATACCGGCTCGCTCATGATAATTAATAAAAATAATTTAAAAGACACCCTTGGATATATCCTGGGCGACGCGATCGCCCCTATACTCGGAGCGATCTCAACGCTTTTTTTCAGGCTGCCGGAAAACTATCTCGTGCTTTATCTGGGGTTTTTTGCCGGATTTTTACTCTACATCGGGCTCGAGGACATCCTGCCTGAGGCTCACAGCAAGAAATTTTCTTTCAATACCGTCCTTATGACCATTCTTGGCACAATTTTTATCTTTCTAATTGCCCAAGTGGCCTAGCTAAACGACCCCACTGTTCCGTCTCAGCTCCCAAACACTTATACCCATCTCTTTAAGTGTATCAGTCAAATCACCGAGGGGTAGTCCCATAATATTTAAAAAATCTCCTTCTATCTTTTCTATAAGAATCGCTCCCAAGGTTTGAATAGCAAACGAGCCTGCCTTGTCAAGCGGGTCACCGCTTGCAACATACTCATTAATATCCTCATCTGTTAAATCTTTCAGTGTAACGCTTGCTTCGGACACCTTAGATTTAACCTCATCTGTCATGGTATTGATTATTGTAAAACCTGTTATGATTGAAACTTTTTGACCGCTAAGCTTCTTAAGGGTTTGTTTCGCTTCTTCCGGCGACCTCGGTTTGCCCAAAAGATTGCCCTGAAAAACTATAAATGTATCTGCGCCTATAACAAGAGCATTGGTGTGTTTGGATGCCACTGTTTCTGCCTTACCCCTAGAGAGGTGAATTGCTAAATCTGCTGGTGGTAGATCCAAAGACATATTTTCTTCATAGGAATTCCCCTCAATCTTGAAGGGAATTCCTAATTTTTGAAGAATCTCTTTTCTTCTAGGAGAGGCGGAAGCCAAAATAATCTGATTTACCATCTTTTCCATGTGATTCAGTTTACCACACAGAAAAGAACTTTCCTAAATATCGAGGTATTCGATTTTTTTTTCCTCTTTTTTGAGCGCATCTTCGGCCTTTTTCAAGAGATCGTCTGAAATCTTGTCTTTCAGGTCCTTGGGCTTTTTGGCAACGAGCAGTTCGGCAGAACTGACATCTTGCAGGTATTCGCCCTTTTTCTTCCAATCTTTCGGGTTGGTGATGAGATTTGCCTTGCAAACCGTGGTCAGATGGATGGCCACGCTTCCTTTTTGCGTCTCGTAAATCTTGGCCTGCTGCCAATATTCTTTGTCGCGCGAAAAACCTCTCCATTTACCAACTTGATTGCCGATAAATCTCTGTTCGCGTATGGCGTCCTTTAACCCCACGCCCACACTGATCTCACGCATCTCCCCCTTCAGTGCCTTAGATCTGTCGACGAATTCCCTGAGAGCTCTGGAAATGACGCTAGATAGCGCTTCTCCGGCGATTTCTTTTGCCTCTTTGTAGACGTTTTCGTCCTTGCTTGATACGTAAATGGTTTTGTTTGCCATTTTTTCCTCTCTTTCTTGCTGAATTTACAGCAAATTTAATAGTATTAATATAAGTATATTTATACACATACCCTTTGTCAAGTACTTTTTTATAAAAGTTTAAATGTGTATATATCCCTCCTTTGTCATTCTGAACTTGACTGAAGAATCTATATCAATAAAATACTGGATTCCGGATCAACTGATTATATTTTAAATGTTTAGTCCGGAATGACATCGTAAATGTAAGCAAATTCTTTATTGAAGGATGAGCTTCCAAAATCTATAATTACCTTATGGAAAAGATTGTTCCCATCTTCTGGCTTATCTTCCTGGCTTTTTGGGCCGTGACCGCATTCTTGGCCAAACCCAAGGAAGAAATGGTATCAACCGACAGTGTCGGCGGGGTTCGCGGTATCCTGATCGGCATCATCATCTTCATAATCCTGCTCAGACATTTTGCCGGCGCACATCTCGGCTTTCTCTTTCAAAATATCATCACATTTCCTTTGTCTATCGAGAAAATCGGCATCGGCATCCTGGCTGTCGGCTTGGCCGTAGCCCTCTATGCCAGATATTTCCTGGGGCGAAACTGGAGCGGGCGGGTATCATTTCAGAAAAATCAGGAGCTTGTCACCTCCGGCCTCTACCGGTACATCCGCCACCCGATCTATCTCGGCATAATGCTCATGGGCGTCGGCACTTTGGCAGTTGTAAACTTTAGCTTTGTAGTAATTGGAGCCATTTTGGTTGCAATATCTTTTTTCCAAAGAATTAAAAAAGAAGAAGAGCTCATGACGAAGCATTTCCCGAAGGAATACGCCAAGTACCAACGCCGCACCAAAAAACTCATCCCGTTTGTTTGGTAGAACCTAATTTAGCTTTTTGATAATCGTCTGATCTTTGGTATTTATCAGCTCAAAGTCATAACTGCTTTCCCCGCTGAAAAATTTCTGGATGTGCCTTTCATAAAAATCAGTATTATCAATAACCATATAGCCTCCCTTAATGAGACGTGGAAACAGATTTTTATACTCAAAAGTCACGGTCTCCGGCAGATGGCTTCCATCCAGAAAAATAAAGCTAAATTTAGAAAAACTGTGTTCTTTGCCTTGAGACCAATAGTGAACAGTGTCCATAATCTTAATGAAATCTTCTGAGGTCATGTGGTAATGGACGTGATTTTCATAGCCGGACAAAAGGTCCTTCATCTTTGTATAGAAATCACCGCCATATTTCCAGGGTTTACCGTCGTATGGCTTGTTGCCGCAAGGATCCACCGTTACCAACACTGTACCCGGATACATTTTTTCAATGATTTTTAAGAGTGCCAGAGCCGATCCGCCTCTGCGTGTGCCTATTTCTAAAAAAGGCGGCTGACCTTTTACTTTCGGTGTCTTGGCGGCATACTCAACAAGATTGTAAAAATCCCGTTGATCGCCCTTGCTATCACTGTATGCAACAGATTCCTTAATGATTTTCGCTAACTCCATAAGAGCATTATACCAAAAAACTCATACCTATACCTTCAATTGTCATTCCCGTGCAGACGGGAATCCAGAGAAAATAAGTCTGCACCAAAACGCTTTTTATAATATGGGAAAATTAATCGTTAAGGTGTGTAATGGCATAATCTGCTTCTGCTGGTGTAAACCTTTCACCACTGTCAGATGTTAGCTGATCATGAATAGCGGCTGGTGACATGTGCATGCTATCTTGGTAATCCTTCGCTTTGGCCAGGGCATTTGCGTTCCAATCGGCTTTTACATTATCTGCCGCATACTGTGCGGCAGCTGCCGAAAATTGCTCGCCATACTCTGAAACCAACTGATCATAGACACCTTTCTTAGACATATGCATTACATTTGCATACGAATCAGCCTTATCAAGGGCGGATTTATACTCGGCTGGCACCTCGGGTTGCTTTGGAGCAGGAGCTGGTTGAGATTTTGCTGTTGTGCTTGTGTTTGTTTTACTTGGTGCCGTAGGTGTTGAGGTTTTGTTTGTTGTGTTGCCTCCGCTTTGGGCGACAGTAATTACGATAATTAATATTACGAATGCCAGCACTCCCGTCAGAACCTTGTGCCTGACAAACCAATTCTTTTTCTTTGTTGTTTCTTCTGCCATTTCATCTCCTTTATGCTAATGCTACTTATTGGCTTCAATATAACATAAAAGTAAACAGAATGCTAGTTTTTAGCTGTAGAGTTATTGGCTTCATTTCCATAGCCTTGATTGTATGGCTAAGAAAACCCAAGCTAAAATTAAATTTGGCAGAAAGTTAAGAGAAATAAGAAAAGCAACCGGCTTATCTCAGGAAGAGCTCGGCTTCAAGTCCGGCTTGCATAGAACTTATAGGATCAATCGAACGAGGAGAGCAAAATGTCTCCGTCGATAATATTTTCAAGCTGGCAAAAGCGCTCAAGAAAAAACCCAGAGACTTTTTTGATTTCTAAGAAAAAACCTAAACACTCAAATCCCGCCGGGAGTAAGTGAAGTAGGTTGAGGCGATGAGGACGACGGTAATTATTAGAGATAAAACCATATAAAACGGGTCGAGGCCGTTTGTAATGATAGCATGGGCTTCGAAATATTTGAACGGCGAGAGATATTTCAAGAAGTCGAGCTTGTCGTTTAAGTTAATCACAAAATACAAAATGAAGGTGAGAAGCAGAACGCTCGTAGCGATAGAGGCGCTGGACTTCTGGTGTTTGTTTATGCCGGCCACTGCCGCGCCGACCGAGAAGAATATCAGCTGGAGGAATGCCAGTCCTGCCATGAGTAAGAGAATGTCGTGATTGGCCGAGGCGCCTTTGTTGAAGTATTGAACCATATAGATCGATGATAATGTGGTGACGAGGTTGAAAATGACTAGAATGACAAACCCTGCCAGAAGCTTGCCGGTAATGGCCTTGGCTCTAGATATCGGCTTGGAAAAGAGAAATTCTGAAGTTTTGTCGCGCTCTTCCTTGGCGATCATGTCCGAACCGATGAGAGTCGCGTGAATGGCCGCCATTATTGCGATATAAATAAAAAGCAAGCCGTAGAAACCGGCGGCGGTCGTCAGGTCAAAGCCGCTGATACCCAAAATTATCTGCACGCTTTTGGGAAACTGTGCCATGAGCTGGTTTATCGACTGGCCGGTCGACTGATAAGCGTCGTACTTGGCCATGCCTGAACCGATGAGCGCAATCATGCCGAGCGACCAGAAAAGGATTCCCTTCCAATGCGCTTTCAATTCTCTCAAAATTACATTCATAATTTCTCCGCTTTTCCTTTAGCCATAGTCATTATGATCCGGCAACTGCCGGAGAATAATCGGGATCCTTCGTCCCTCAGGATGATGCCAGTCAACACATTCATGATGCTGCCCTCACATCTTTTTTAAGATAAATTATGAAGCTTGCAACGATGGCAACCGCGATGCACACCGCCTCAATGATGACGTATTTCCATTCGTAAGTGTTGTGGGCGATGATGTACTGGTAGTCGTAGAATTTAAATGGCGTTACGAGACGGACATTGTCATTGCCGATGAAGGCGCCGATTGTCGAAACAATGAAGAAGGCAAAAACGGTCGGCAAAGTGACGCTGATTACGGATTTAATCTTGGGAATAATGACCGCAAAAAGCGCGCCGAGCGCCCAGAAAAATAATTGAACCAGAAAAAGCGTCGCGGAAATTAAGAAAAATGTTTTGGCGGAAAAGTTCGCGGTGGACACCACTCTGGCCACGCCGTATGACGCAAGCGAGAAAAAGATGTTAGTAGCGGCAAGAAGGACAAGCGCCGCAGACAGCTTGCTCGTCAAGACTTTCGTCCTGGTCACGGGCTTTGACAGCAGAAAGTCGGAGGTTTTGCCGGAATCTTCCTTGGAAATAATGCCGGTCCCGAGACTCATCGCCTGCGCCGCGCCGGCCAAAAGAACAAAGGTAAAGAGATAACCCAAGAAACCGAAGATGGTGAAGAAATTGTCCAGCGAGAGGCCGAGGGCGTTTCGATAAGCGGCCGGGATACCCGAGAGCATTTTTCTGGTGGCTTCGACGTCTTTTGTAAACCCCGGGTACAAAAGAAGAAAAACAATAGTAATTGCAGACAGCACCAGCACCCAGATGATGGTCGACTTCCTATAGGCTTTAATTTCGCGCCAAAATATATTCACTCTTTCTCCTCTTACAAGGGTCAGACCCTTGCAATGTAAATTTGTGCTTAAATTTTCTTTAATTTATTCATATTTACAAAGGTCCGACCCTTGTAAGTTACTTTTGATAATAATGCAGGAAGATCTCTTCCAGATCCGGTTCTTCGATGGAAATGTTAGCTAGATCCAGCTTGGCAATTTCACGCATAATGTCATTTAAATGGCCTCTGAAAAGGAAAGTTACAGAGTTGTCCGTAATCGACAAATCGTCGACTCCCTTGATGGCGAAATCTTTCTTGTCCGCCTTCATAGCTGTCTCAATCCTGAATCTTTTGGTTTGATTCTCCAGCAAGTCGCTGATTTTCTCGGTCTTTATAATCTTGCCTTCCTTGATAATGGCAACCTTATCGCACATTTTCTGAACTTCGCTCAAGATGTGAGACGAGAAAAGTATAGTAGCGCCTTTTTCATTTTCTTCCTTTAGCAAATTGAAGAACTTCTGCTGGATGAGAGGATCAAGTCCGCCGGTCGGCTCGTCTAAAATAATGAGTTTCGGCTGGTGCAAGAGTCCCTGGACTATGCCAACCTTCTTTTTATTGCCATACGAAAGATCGTCGATTTTTTTGCTTAAGTCAAGATCAAGAATTCCGGATAGCTCCTGGATTCTTTTCTCGGTGAACTTCTTGTCCTTTTGATAAAAACTGGCCGAGTATTTCAAAAGGTCGATGGCTTTCATGCCGTCGTAGTAAAAGACTTCAGACGGCAGATAGCCGATTTCCTGCTTGATTTGGGGGCCATATTTTGTAATATCTTTGCCAAATATCGTGGCGCTGCCGCCGGTCGGCTTCATTAAGCCCAAAAGCGTACGAATAGTAGTGGACTTGCCGGCGCCATTCGGCCCGATAAAGCCGTAAATCTCGCCTTCTTCGACTGTCATATCGACGTCAATGATACCCCGCGCCTTGCCGTAGTATTTGGTTAATTTCTTCGTCTCGATTATATTCATTTTCACCCCCGCGTTAGAACTTTGTGTCTTAAGTAATGATAATGCTAACAACAATTTCCCGCAATTAAAAAATTATGGCATAACAAGGTCATTCTGGCTTGCCTGTCCGCCTTGGGAGGATCCAGAATCATTTTTGCTGGATGCCGGATCAACTGATTATATTTTTAAGGAATAGTCCGGAATGACAAAATTTTTATAATTTGCATAGAAAAATCACCGATTGCTCGGTGATTTTTACTGAATTTAAATTTGTTTTATTGTCCGCTTTCGCTTCCCGACTGTTCGGGTTTCTCAGAATTTGTCGGCTGCTCGGGTTGCTCCTTCGGTTCCGATACCTCCGGTTGCTCATTCTGATCTTTCTTCTCACCGTTTATGGCTTCCATGGCATTCTCGTGGCCTTTGGCACTTTCATCTATTGCCTTTTGGATAGAAGCTTTTGCCTGTTCCGGTACCTGATTTAGAACTTTTTGCATTGTTGCCTCATGCCGGGCCGTCGCATCCTGAATCTGCTCCAGTGCATTTGTTTTGCCGGTTGCTTTGGATTGTCCGGCATACTGCGTGGCCTCGTCCATATATTTCTCATAATCTTTCTCAGCGACAGCTTCTGCCTTTTGTTCACCTTTTTCCGCCATTTTTTTGGCCTCTGCCAATTTCTCGTTTGCAATGCTTAAAGCCTTTTGTGCCTTACCATCTTTCGAAAATGTGAAAAACATGCTAATAGAGTCCATCCATTGTTCAAGAAAATAGAACGGGCTGTCCGGCGTAAGGCCGGGATTTGGCAATGAATTGCTGCTTGTCGCCGCCAGCGCTACACCGGAAGATAGCGATAGAACAATTACGGTCGTTAAGATTATTGATAGTTTTTTCATTTTTCCTCCTTAATTTATTTGGATTATACCATTTATGTTAGGCTTGTCAAACAAAAAAGAGGTGAATTTTCAACAGTCTTATACAAGAGAAAAACCACCAGAAAATCGGTGACTTTTTCATGGGGTCGGATAGTTTGCGATGTCAGAATTGAATTGATTAAATCTCAATTCCGATTAGCCAATGCCTTTTCAATCATTGCTTGACGATAATTATCTTCATAAACAAAACCCTCAAAATCTCTTCCGAAACCATCTTTCTTCTTTTCCCATTTAATATCATCATAAAATAATTTCTCTTTCAGAGCATTATTTGCCAATCGTTTAATTGTTAAAATGAAAAACAATAGACTTGCATCAAAATAATGTTGCTTATTGCGAAAAAGATATTCCTTAGGCTTGACCTTATCCCCGTGAATTATATGATTCCTTAGAGTATAAAATCTGTCCGCCCAGTAGGCTTTGGGTGTTCCTTTTCTTCTTGTTTTACCAGTATAAGCCTCTGACCAAAAAGTTATTTGCTTCTCATTAGTTGATGAACATAATTTTTCAATTGATTCTCTAAAATGTTTCCTTTTTTCTTTATTAGGTATTTTTAACAAGACCTCAAAAGCTGATGTTTGCAAGGGTATTCTTACGCTTTGACTTAAAGATGGCGTATTATAATAACTTAGATAAAATATCTTTGTCGCTTCTACAATTCTCTTAAATAACATGGGTTTTTTATTCTTCAATTCCAATAACGCTTTTAATAAATGTCCATCAAATGAAACCCTATCTGGTTTAAGTAGATATGTTGGTGTTTCAAACTTCTTTTTGCCAATTTGATAACCACCAATTAACATATTTACAATAAAACCATCCTGAAGCCCGAAATAATCATTATCCATTCTGAAATTCTGAATGACTAAATCAAAATTCTCAGAGGTATAGGCATAATGACCAGCATTTACATCTTGTCCGAGTTTTGCATTATTTGAAATATGTGAAACAAAAAAAAGATATTTTAATTCTTCTACAGTCTCCATTTCTACTTGACTAAATTCACGAAAGTCACACTTGCCGATAGTTACTATTCCAACATCTTCAATTGCTTTCCCACCATGAATATTTGAGCAAACTAATGCTTGAACTTTTTTATACACCTCATCATCTTTAATATAATCTTTGCCTTTTAACTTGAAATTCCAAATCTTGATATCACCATCGTTAAAGAGATACTCTTCTTTCTGTTGCATATTAAGATAAGGGAAATAAACTATCTGCATAGATTCTTTTAAGATTTATTCTTAATGATTAAGCTTTTATTGCTTGGATTGATTGTCTCCTAGTTGAATAATGGGTTTATGTTCTGCCTGCTAAAAAGATAAAAATGAATAATATTACCGTAACTGTTGCGAAGTTGCAATCACTCTCCCTAATTTCTCCGTGAGCCACTTTGTTTCTCAAATCATATCCAAGGGGGTTAAAGAGAACATAATCCAGAAACCTGCAAAAATCTTCACTCCAAACCTTCATCAACTCTTTTCTCTTTAATAAATGCGAATTAAGTGTTTTTAACTGGGTAGAAATGCCACCTTCTTGATTTAACCGAAGCACATCAATCCCTGCTTTTTCTGAGAATCTTAGGAAAACATTCTCAAATTGAGGTATCAAAATATGGATTGCAGAAATGTAATCTTCTTCGAAATATCTTTTGATTCCTATTTTTACTAAAGGTAAATTAGGAGCCTCTAGAATGTTTGATTGCTGAAGATATTTCATGAGAGATTTTTCGTTTAAGTTCTTCTTTTGGTCAGTTGTCCTCATAAGCTCTCTTAAAATATTCAATAAACGAAGCTTTAAATGAACTCCGATACTCAAACCATACATTTGCATTAACCATGTATATTCTCCGTCTTCTCCACCTCTTACAAGATTCCCATCCTCATCTGTAGTATTTACAGTTACAAAGCGATATGAAATTGGCATCGTTTCCTGAGCTGATTTCTCAATCTCGGAAAACTTTGGGAAAAATCTTACTTTTGTAAGCTTGGTCAAGATTGCCTCTAAACTTGGTTCGGATAGGAAATGATTCACTTCCCTTTCCACTTCTTCCTTTGAAATTTCAGTTCTAAATTCTGCTGTTTGATACTCATCTGATGATTTTTTGTTTAATTCTTTCACCTTGTGTTTTAATTCTTGTATTTTTTGAGAGTCCTGAAGCTCGCAAGCCTTTTCAAGCGCAGACTTATATAAGAAAGCAGCCCTCAGAAGTTCCTGTTTTTCCTCCGCCTCTTTTGCCATCTCTAAATCTAAAGATAATTCTTCTTGTTTTTCCTTCTTTTTCATCTGCTTATATTTTAACCTCTTTGTCTCTTCACATAAATACTTGTATGTTATACTTATTAAGTCTAGACCAGTAAAGATTGGAATCATGTGAGTGATTGCGCCTATTTAGGGCAATCACTCGAAAAGCAGGGCGCAATCTCTGCTGGTCTAGACAACCTAGAGTGGTTGTCCTTTTTATTTATTAATTTAGGAGAAAAATTATGGATGAAAAAAGAAAACAAGAGATTGAAGACGAAGAAAAACTTAGACAAAAGATAAGAAAAAAGCAAAAGAGCAAAGAACAATTTGGCTGTCTCGCTGTGTTTATTGTTTTTATAATTATTGGTTTTATCGCAATCAGCATATGGGCAACTAGCAAAACTGCACCGACAGCAGAATTAAAGACCTTGGATGCAAGTGTCAGGATGGTGTCCGATGTTCCAGGTATAGAAATTACTAATAACGAAAATGTAAGTTGGAACGATTGCAAACTAAGTCTCAATAATGACTATGACAGGACTTCCGTCCTTAAGCTTGAACCTCATAGCCCCCTGAATAATCCATATTCTCTTTTTACAAAGGACGACGGTACAAGATTTAACATTCTTCTCACTAAGCCAAAGAGCGTATTTATCAGTTGCCAAGTGAATGGCATTGAACGAACCAGTTACTATACATTTTAAGCAACAGCATGATGTTGCTTACTCATTCTAATCTTGCTATGGTAGAATACTTAAAATGAGTATGAAAAAAGAGCCAAAAAGTCTATTAGAAAAATCAAGAAGAAAAGTCTCAGAAAACGCACAACTATTAGCGTCTAATCCTGAATTTCAGGCAGACATTATCAAGCTAAGAAGAAAGTGGAATCTTCCAGATGGGGGGTTACAGTCAGGAGAAAGAGAAAAATGGTGGAAAGAAGTCCGAGACCCATCCATCAATGCAATACGCAAAGATATAATTACTCTTATCAAAAAAAATCAATTAAACCCGAAGATAATGAGTGGTCTCATTGGTTATCTTTGGAGCAATAAAGAACAAGCGCTCATGATGACTATGCTCAGTCCGGTAGTCAAGAAGACTGTTAATGAAGATGGATTTGAAGAAATATCGGTTGTAATTGACGAAAATACAAGCCACGCTGACTATGTCGATGCCTGGAAGAGAGTGCTGGAATTCCGAGATGATTTAGTTTATAAAAAAAGAAAAAAACAACAACCTATAAAAAATCTTAAGAGAGACAGGAGAATATTTGAATTATGGGGAGAATCAAAAACCTCGAGACAAATTGCTGATACAATCTATGATGAGTTTGGAGAAGTAATAGGGTACGAGTATATTCCTATTCTTAAAAAAAGATTCCAAAACAGAACCGACACCAATCACTAGCCATTGGTGTTTAGGAGAAAAAGAGATAATACATTATCCTCGCTTTACGAGGATAATTATTATGAGTCAAGAATTAAACAATCAATTAACCAAGACCAGCGACCTGGGTTTAGCTAGTGTAATAAACATTTATAGTCCGCTTGTAAAGTTATCGAGAGCAGATATCAGACGGGTTGAATTTGTATTTCATAAGACACCTGAGATTGAAACTTTAATTCGACAATATTGGCAAAGAGCCCTCTCTATTGAACCTCAAGCTTATTTTCAATCAATGAAGACACTAAAGTCTAGAATATACGGAAATGAATAATGGAATTAACAGAGGTACAGGTGAAAAAATTCCAAACTATTTATGAAAATCACTTTGGAATCAAAATAAGCAGTCAAGAAGCTTACAAAAGTGGTATGGCACTCTTAGTCCTAATGAAAAATATTTACAAACCCATTAGCAAAGGTGAGTTGGAGAAATTAAATGAAAATGAAGATTATAGAAACAGAAACATCACCGGAAACAGCTAAAAACTATGTTCGTTTAAGAAGAGGTATTATAGACCATTTGACTGAAGAGAAACTCACTTGGGATGAATTCTCGTTACTCGAATACCTTATTATTAGAGCAAATCCCAAAAATGGAAAACTTTTTACGAGCTACAACCTACTTTCTAATGAAACACATTGCCGTTATTCAATAAATCGAATTAACAAACTTCTTTTATCCTTAAAAGAAAAACTATACATTTATTACCCCGAACATAAGGGCAGTGGCAAACCTTTTGAGGTATCTATCGATAAATATCCACTCTCGAACAAACTGTATTTAAAAATTATCGAGGACAATGAGGCAGAGCTTTTTACAAGAAAGCAGAACTTTGTTAGGGCAAAAAAGTCTTTAGTGAAAGGACTTTCCATTGATAATAGATGAAGCTTGGCAGAACCCCTAATAATAAGAATAAGAAATATAATGAAAAATAAAACAAGGCAGTTAATGGAAAAATATGATTTTACAGATTGGAAAAATTTAGAGAAAGAGTTCCTTTTAAATATCGACTATCCTTGTGTCAGAACTTGGTTAAGAGAGGTTAAGCAGTGGAAAGAGGAAAAAATAATATCCGGCAACACTCAAGGAAAGATACATAGTTGGAGATGGAAAAGGGCTGATTTTCAGCAGAGTTTATCAGAATCGTTATCGGAAAGTATGATAAAAGAGAACGATAAATTAATACCTTCATTATACAAAGCAAAATGGCAAATTCTAGACACCATTATCGAAAGTTTGAAGATAAAGGAAAAGATTCTATATGAAGCGAGTGGCAAGGAAGTAAAAATAACTGAATTATCATTAAACGATATTAAAATTTATTATGAAATAATAAAATCTGAACTCGGTGAACCATTAAGATTAAGCGGAATTCAAAACATTCCTACATCGGAAGAAAAAATAACAGATATAGAAATAGAGGACATATTAAACAATATTGTGAAAAGAAAAAATAATGTATAATAAATTTGGACACAGCAAAATATGCGGAAAATTTTCATTTAGGGGCAACTCTGACAGTTTTCCGCAAGGATGCTGTGTCCAACAGAGTTGTCCCTCTTTGATTAAGAAAAGGAAAAATGAAAAATGAACGAAGAAATAAAATATTTCATCTATGCTAGAAAGTCTTCAGAAAGCGAAGATAGACAGGTTCAATCCATTGAAGCCCAACTTGATAGATTAAAACAGTTGGCATTAGACTTAAACTTGAAGATAGTAAGGCAACCATTCACAGAAGCTAAATCAGCCAAGAATCCTAACGGAAGACCCATCTTTGAAGAAATGCTTGAAAGGATTGAGAAAGGCGAAGCGAATGGAATACTTACCTGGAAAATAAACAGACTATCAAGAAACCCAGTTGATAGTGGAAAAATCCAATGGATGCTTCAAGCGGGAACTATTAAGTCTATCCAAACAATAGAGAGAGTTTATAAGCCAGAGGACAACGCTCTTATTCTCTCTGTTGAATCTGGGACAGCTAACCAATTTATATTAGATTTAAGCAGAGACACTAAAAGAGGGCTTAATAAGAAGTTGGAGAAGGGTTGGCTTCCTAATCTTGCTCCCCTTGGTTATTTAAATGACAAAACAAAAGAACAGGGAGAAAAAGAAATCATTATAGACCCAGATACATTTGATTTAGTCAGGAAAATTTGGGATTTAATGCTGACAGGTACTTACAGTGTTTCCGAAGTGTTGAGGATTGCAAATGAAGACTGGGGCTTGAGAACAAGAAAATTCAAAAGGAGAGGCGGAAATAAGCTTTGTAAAAGTGGTCTTTATAGGATGTTAAACAACCCTTTCTATGCAGGACTTATCACAAGAAAAGATGGCAGAGAGTTTAATGGTAGCCATCCAAAAATGATTACGATGGATGAGTTTAACAGAATTCAGGCACTTTTGGGTAATAAGTCAAAGGCAAAACCTCAAAATCATAACTTTCCTTTTACTGGATTTATCAGATGTGCTGAATGCGGCTGCTTATTTACCGCAGAAGAAAAACCTCCTAAGTGGATTAGAAGCGAGAATAAATACAGGACTTACACTTATTATCACTGCACTCGTAGAAAAAAAGATGTGCCTTGCAACCAAGTCAAATTTGTAAGAGAAGAGGTCATTGAAGAACAGATTGATAAGCTATTGTCTGGATATACTATTCTCCCAGAGTTTCAGGAATGGGCTTTAGAGATATTAAGGAACTCAAACGATAAAGAGATAGTAGATAGAACTAAAATCAACGAATCTCTTCAAAAGGCAGTCAATAATAGTCAAAAGCAGTTAGACAATCTCACTCAAATGCGATTAAGAGACTTAATTGATGATAAGGAGTATATAGACCAAAAGAAAGCATTAAAAGAGCGGTTAGGAGCAACCAGAACACGATTAAGAGAGGTTGAAGGGAGAGCAGACAACTGGCTGGAACTGACAGAGAAAGCTTTTGATTTCGCTACTTATGCGAGAGTGAGGTTCAATAAAGGCGATTGGAGAACAAAAAAAGAGATATTGATGACCTTAGGTCAGAACCCGACAATGAAAGACGGAAGACTGAGCTTTCAAGCTTGTAAATGGCTTGAACCTATAAAACAGGGGTATCCAGCACTTGAAAAAGAATATCTAAGGTTAGAACTAAACAAAAAGCCCCTTAATAAGGCAAAAACAGAGGCATTAACCTCTGTCCTTACACATTGGGGTCGGATAGTTTGCGATGTCAGAACTGAAATGATTTTACAGGTTTAATAAAAGCCCCATTTATCCAAATCTTTTGAAAAACCAACTATCACCTCTATCGTTTCAGATATAAATTCTGAGGCAAGTCCATAGGCGGTGAGTCTCAGATGACCCTCTAATACTATCAGGTCTTCATTGTCTCCTTTGCTTACTAAAATAAGTTCTGGAAACTTAGCGCCTTTTTTTATTTTCTCGGCTACTTCTAAAAACCTATCATTGCTCTCACCGAATATTTCCTCTCCTGACTGAATAGTCTTGACTGCATCTTCTACCCGTCTTGAGCCCTTTGATATCTCAAGCCAATAACTATAACTAATATACTTTATGTTTTTTATGTCTTCTTTGGTTAGCTCTGCTCTTACCCATTTGACATCCTTTGGAAAACCATCAAATAAAAGCTTGTTATTATAACCTCGGGCATCGGCAAGAATTTGCTTTCTTAGTTTATTCTCTTCCTTATCTTTAAGGTCATAGTTATCAACTATATTCCTGTCAATCTTATATGACTTCAAAGCATTTATAATGGGTTTATCAAACCTCTCAGAATTTAATTCTCCTTTAAGGAAAATAGCTATCATTTCATTTTCAGTTATATTTTTGATTATCTTCATAAAAAAATTATAGCACATAAAAAGAGCCTCAAATGAGGTCTCTTTTATTTTATAATGTTCTTTTCTTGGGGCGATCATCGGGAATTGAACCCGAATCTAGAGGACCACAACCTCTCGTGTTAACCGTTACACTATGACCGCCATAAAAATTAATTCAATTGTAGCTCATGCTGATGTACTAAATAATGACAGTTACAACACAACCAAGTCAGATTTTCTATTTCATTATTACTTCTCTTTTTATCTTTATGATGTACTATTAATACCCTCTTATCATCTATGCCACATATTTGACACTTTCTGTTCTGATTTGATCTTTTTAATCTACTTCTATATGTAGCTTGTCCATTATTCCAATTACCATGATTCTCCGATAATCTTACATTTCTGTTCATCCAAATACAGGTACAGCTTTTTGAGCAAAAAAATTTACCCAATTTTGATTTTCTGATTTGTGCTGGTGTTCGTAAAATTACTTTGCCACAATTATTACACTCTTTGCGTATTCTCTTTACTTGTCCCTTTGAACGGCATTCAATAGAACAATGTCTACTCCAACCGATTTTTAAATGTCTCGGTTTTGCATAAAATTCCTTCTCACAAACTATGCATTTTACATATGGCATATCTTAATTTTAATCCTGCCATATTCATTTTCAAGTATACAGATTTGGTGCGCCCTGAGGGACTCGAACCCCCGACCTTCTGGGCCGAAACCAGACGCTCTAATCCAACTGAGCTAAGGGCGCGTATTTAATTACTAATTTATAATGCGAAATTAATAATTTTTCGAATTTTGAGTTGATAATTACTAATTATCAACTCTGGAGCGGGTAGCGGGGATCGAACCCGCATATCCACCTTGGAAGGGTGGCATAATAGCCATTATACTATACCCGCGAACCTGTATATTATAGCTGAATTCTGACTTATTTTCAATAAATTCCCTCTGGTTTGTCATTCCAGACTACTCTGCTAAAAATATAATCAGTTGATCCGGAATCCATTTATTCAATAGATTCTGAATCAAGTTCAGAATGACAAACGAGATAATGATTCTGGTCAAGCCAGAATGACATAAGAAAGTTACCTCTTTAATAATTTCCGAGCTAACTCTATTGCTTCTTTTTTTGTCTTAATCTTCTCCTCCATTTGCGCGTGGTGAACGGCATCAAGGATTTTGCCGATTTCCGGACCTTGGCTAATGCCAAACTCATCCATAATCTCTTTTCCGGTCAAAAGTGTCTCAGGCTTTGGCAAAAGCAGCTCTTTTTTGTCTACTAATTCCTTAAGTTCGTTGTACATACTCAAATCTTTCGGTTTGGTGCCGAGGGTATCGGCGCGAAGCAGCTCCAAAAGCTCGTGAAACAAAGGTTGGTGAATCCAATGGGATTGTCTGGTTTTTTTCATTTTAAAGAGATCGCCAAGCATCATGTGATGTTTGATCAGCCACTGCAAATTTGAGATCATTTCGTTTGAAAACTTTAATCTTTTGCCAATTTCACCTGCCATCTCCGCGCCTTTTTCGGCATGACCGTTGAATCTGATGCGGCTGTCAACCGAGAATGTCGCCGGTTTGCCAATGTCATGGAGCAGAACCGCCCAAGCGAGTTCTTTTGACGGATTTTCCGGTAATGAGTCGATGGATTCCAGAGTATGTTCGAAAACGTCTCCCTCTTTATGATAAAGTTCCGGCTGTTTAACGCCCTTTAGTTCTTCCAATTCCGGTAAAATAATCTCGAGAATTCCGGTTTCTGACATTTCTCGAAATGCCTGACCTGGATTTTTGCCGATTAAAATCTTGGTTAGCTCTTCATGGATCCTTTCGGCCGAGACATTACGAATTAGCTTGGTATTATTTTTAATCGCTTCAAAGGTTCCGGAAGCGTAACTTAGCTCCAGCTCGTTTTTAAAGCGAATAGCGCGAAGCAGCCGCAGATTATCCTCGACAATTCGCTCGTGCGGATCACCAATGAAACGCAAAACTTTATTTTTTAAATCATCTTGCCCGCCGACAAAGTCCAGCACTTGTTTCGAAACTGGATCGTAAAACATGCCGTTAATGGTGAAATCACGCCGGAAAGCGTCCTCTTTCGGATCTGAGAAATAGACAGCATCCGGCCGCCGGCCATCAGTATAGGCAGCGTCGCTTCGGAAGGTTGCTATTTCAAAATGATGGTCGTTTTTGACCGCCAAAATGACACCAAATTTCTTGCCTATCGGGATAGTATGTTCGAGAATGTCCTCGATTTCTTCCGGTTTGGCAGAGGTTACGATGTCATAATCCTTGGGGATTTTACCAAGCAAGATATCACGCACCGAACCGCCGGCAAAATAAGTTTCAAATCCCTTGGCTTTTAAATCCTTGACGATTTCCAGCGCCGTATTTTCCATAAACTGATTATATCAGGAAAATCGATGCTTCGCTTCACTCAGGATCACAAAGAAAGCCTTTTATATATTTTTTCCTTTTCTAAAGGATTAATTTTGGTTTTCTTGACCGCCTCCTGCAGAGTATTTATCGTTTTATCGTAAGTCTCCTTGTCTACCGGATACGGCGTGGCGTCTTTGCCGCCATGGGCAAAGCTGTAGCGAGCCGGATCTTCATATGAAGCATCAGCACCATAAATAATTTCCGAAACGAGTGACAGAGCCCGAATAGTCTTCGGACCCACACCTTTGGTCGCCACCAGTTCTTCATAGGTTTTCGGCTTCTCATTGGTTAGTTTACCTAGAATTCTTTCCAGATACTTGCTTTTGGAAAAATCCTCGGCCATAACGGGATGGGTTTTGAACTCTTTTCGAGCAAGTGAAATTAAGGTGGTCTTGTCACCATCAACGCTGTCATTCCCGCGGAGGCGGGAATCCAGTCCCTTTTCCCTAAAACTAATCATTTTCGACAAATCGGATGAGTGGCGCCGTAAGATTTCAATGTCCTTCATCACTGTTTTGAAGTTCGAGTTAACTAGTTCAGTTGAGATTTGTCTGTTTTTGTCCGACCTTTTTGACGACATATTCAGAGTGTTATTTAGTGTACTGATTCTCTGCGAAGCGATACCTTTGTGCGGCTCCACTATTAAATCTTTGATGTCATCAGAAAACCAGTGATATCGGCGGGCTGTCTGATCCTCGGTGTTCATACCTTGCTGGACCACCGCCCACGCGCCATTTCGGCTGAATATAAAGCTGTGGTGATAGATTTGATAACCGTCTTGAATTAAGGAGCTGTCGACTTTGGCGCTCATCTTGGAGTTGTAGACTAAGTTTTCCGTCTTTTCGCCGGGCAAAGATAATCTTTGCCCCCAATCCGTGATTTCATCCGGAGTTTTACGTGAAGTTTTACCCTTCCCGCCACAAATAAAGACACCTAAATCTCTTTCTTGCCCGCGAATTGATTCCTTAAGCGCCGCTGTTAATATGGTGGTCAACCCGCTCGCATTCCAGTCAAAGGCAAGAACCGTACCGAGCGATTGGAACCAGACCGGATCGGCTAGGCGCTTCACAAACTCGTCCGGTCCATACTCGGCAATCAACACTCTAGTCATTTCGCGACCAAGTGAAACCATCCGCCGGAAAAGCCACGGCGGACATTTGCCCCAATCAAGCGTAAATGTAGCGACACCTCTTTGCATACTTATATTTTACCATTCTTCGCAAGGTCAACTAGTATACAAACTATTTATTTTTTCGGGCGAGTTCCTCGAGAATTTTACTCTGCTTTAACAATTCTTGGTTCTGAGCTTCCAGAGTTTTTAGAATATATTCTATGTCCTTGTAACTTGTAGTTGTTGTCTTATATTCTTCCTCAGATCTTATTTCGGCATGACGCCCTTGTATATTCTGACCGACCATTATGAGCGGCATTAAAAGAAGTTGGACAATATTTCCTAGAAAAAGAAGAAATGCAAATGGGTAAGGATCAAAAGGTTTATGGTTGAAAAATCCTTGCCAAAGCATCCAACTCGCCATAAAAAGAGCAAAGAAATAGACGGCGTACATGGTACCAATGCCAGTGGTGATAATGAGAGCAATCCTGTCCTGAAAGCCAAGCTGGTTTTTGTGCTTAACATTTACATCTTCCGGTTGATGACGATCAAACTTTGGTTTTTCTGATAAATTCATTGTTTTTTTCCTATAAATTTAAATCTTACTATCCGTTTGCCGTCCTCAAATTCTTTTTCTCCCAAAAACATATCGATTGGCCGCAGCCAAATCATATTTTCCCCATATTGCGCCTGATAAATCACTGTTTCTTCTAGTGTTTCGGTGTGAATCCCGACTCCCAAAACTTCATATTTCTTACCTTGCCAGTTTTCGTAGAAACCAAGCCTAATATCCTTGGCTTTTTGTGATAATTCAACTTTCTCCATTACTCATACCTCAGTGCATTTAGTGCACTAATTTTAGAAGCGCGCCTTGCCGGGTAAATACCCGTAATAATGCTCAAAAAAACAGAGAAAGCCAATACAGCGAAAAGAAACAGAGGAGGGAAAACAAAAATTTGAATTGGGCTGTTTCCTGTTGTCTTTGCCAAAGTATAAATGCTAAGGTTAAAAAATTCACCCAAGATATAACTCAAGACCACACCCGTCATGCCTCCGATAAGACCGATAAAAAGAGTGTCAAGAATAAACATTCTTTTAATATCTCTGCGGGTCGTGCCCATGGTTTTTAATAAACCGATCTCACGAGTCTTCTCAACCAAAGAAATGGTCAAGGTGTTGAACATGCCGATACAGGATACGACGATAGCTACCGCGCCAAAAGCTATGAGAATAACCCGGAAAATACCAAAAAATTGATTGGCCTGGTCAATCGTATCTTTGATAGAACTGACTTGAAATCCCATATGTTCAATCAAAGATTTAATACTATCAAGGTTGTTAACGGTAGTAATTTTAACTTCCGCACCGCTAAAATTCACAATTCCCATCTTTTCAAGGCTGGCAAGGGGCATATAGATATAAGGCGCATCACCTTCACTGGTTATGCCAACTATCTTAAACTGGCCGTTTTTTGACTGAAAGTTTTCCCCTGCTTTTTCCAAAAGTTCAGGACGAATAATAGCCTGTACTTTAAGGTTCTGGTTCAGCACATCGTTATCTTGATTTATGCCAAGCGCTTTCAAAGCTGCTGTGTTCACCAGAACTTCCTGGCTTTTGCCGGAAAAATAGTTGCCTGCTGTTAAGCTTGGCCTTTCGATTTCATTTAACGTTTCGCCACTTCTGCCATAGATTGCCCCGGTAATTTTTTTGCCATGGAAACTAAAATCACCGGCTAAACTGAGTAAAGGATAAACCTTTTCCACCCCAAAAATATTAGACATTTTGTCCAGGGTCGGCTGGTCAATGCTGGTTTTCTCTGAACCTCCAACATCGACATTTAAAATCTGCAGGGCGGACATTTTCTGAACTCCTTCTGTTGTCAGCTTTTGGAAACCATAGCTAAGAGCAATTAGAAAAGAAATAAAACCGATACTTAAAGCCACACCACCAGAAGTCAGCAACGTTCTGGCCTTGTATTTTTTAAAATTTTTGAATGCAAGGTCTGCTAAGAACAGCCACTTTGTCCAGAAAGAACTTGTTCTGCCGCTTTTTCTCAACGCTTGGGGCCGCAAAACATTTTCCCTAACCCGAACTTGTTTAACTACCCCATCCTCCATTTGAACAAACTTGCTGGCGTATCTTTCATAATCAGGATTATGGGTAACCATAATAGCTGTTTTACCGGTTTCCACATTTAGTGTCCGGAGGTCATACATAAGATCCTCAGCAGTCACTGAATCCAAGCTGCCCGTCGGCTCGTCAGCCATAATAATAAGGGGGTCGGGAACCAAGGCCCTGCCAACAGCAAGCTTTTGTTGCTCCCCGCCGGAAAGTTCAGCCGGATTTTTTCTTGCAAATTGTTCGAATCTAAAAAGATAAAGCATATTTCGAGCCGCATCCAGCGCTTTGTTTCTTTTCAATCCAGCTATCCTTAAAGGCAATGATATGTTTTCTAACACATTGAGGGACTTTACCCAATTTGACTCTTGGTAAACCACCCCAAAGTTTGCACTGCGAAAAGCAGCTCTTTCGTCTTCATTCATGCCATACACGTCCGTTCCGGCAACTAGAACTTGCCCTTCATCCGGCCTCTCAAGACCAAGTATCGTATTTAAAAGCGTTGTTTTGCCGCAACCGGAAGGACCAATAATAATTACAAACTCGCCGGGATAAATTTCTAAATTTACGCCCTTTAAAATATCATTTTTTCTATCACCCGAGAAAAAACTTTTTTTTACTCCTTTAATTTTAAGTAAAGGGGAAATTTCCCGGCTGTTCATATTGTCTGTCATTGATTCCTTTGAGATCAAGCCAAGATTTTTGCTCATTTGACTCCTCCGCCAAAAAGCCATCCTATGCTTGAAAATACCGATTTTAAAATTAAATCCAGCACTGAAGGCCGCGCCTGCCCGGTCAGAGCTGAACGTACTTCTGATTTTGCTTCATTTTGCGATGCATCTTTGGTAATAATCCTAAAATAGTAAGGAGTCGATGGTTTCAAATGGGAAATAATGACAGCATGCGAGGTAACAAGCGACGTATCTTCCTGGGTTGCCAGATTTAAATCTTGGCCATTTCCGCCTTCTTCATATTCAACTTGAGAAGTGGCAGGTTCATCGGTAGTCCAAGAAACGATAAGCTGCGATTCAGTACTTACTCCATATCCTTCAGATGAATTTTCCGTTGTGATTTGCGAGATTGCCGGCGGCCTTGTGTCGGCTACGGTAGTAACGTCCTGGCTAACCGGACGGGCTTCGTTACCAAGCCCGTCTCTGCCCCTAACCACCACACTATAACTAGTTTTGTCTTTTAAACCCGAGAGTATCATCTCATGTTGGGTAATTAACTGGTAATCGGAAGCGGTTTGCACGGCACCTGTTGCATCCTGGTATTGTATCTGGGAAGAAGCAGGAACATTGGTGTCCCAGGAAACTTTTAAACCAGAAGATGGCTGATCTGTTACTTGTTCGAATGCAAGATTTGAAATTTTAGGAAAAGCAAGCGTTTCAAAAGAATAATCGTCAGACTGGACGAAATTACCGCTCGAGTCAGTCCCGCTTATTCTTAAATGATAAGTGCTTGAGTCTTGAAGGGCTGTCAGCTGGACGGAATGATTCATCCCTGATCCTCCGTCAGTAGAGAAACCATAATCCGTAGTTTTGCCATAATTTACGATAGAAGCCATGTCTTGCGTAGTCTGCCAGGACACAAGGGCACTATCAGCATGGATATCGCTGATTTTTAAGTTTGAAATTTCCGCTGACAGAGGGGTAGTAAAAACATAATCACCTGCATAATAGTCTTGATCGCTGTATGTTCTTTCCTGATCGAGAGATTGGATTTTATAGTGATAAGAGGCGCCAGGAATCAGACCCTTCAAAGAAACAGAGTGGTATGTAACCGCATCCTGAGAACCTGCAATTGACCCATAACTGGTATCCGTTCCGTAATCAACCGCAGATGAAGATACTCTGTCGGTTGACCATGTTATGTTTGCGGTAGTAGCCGATGTTGTCACTGAAGGAGGAGTTACTAAAGAAGGCATGCTCGTATATTTGCCGGTCGGCGTAATCGAAACAACATTAGAAGGATCAGAGACATTATTATAGAGACCGCCGATCGTGTCATGTTCAACCGCTTCCACCCTGTAAGAATAATTTACATTTGAACTGCCGACTATTTCTGCATAAGCTTGCTGTGTACCATCACTGGTTACACCAACCTGATGCCACGGTCCTCCGTTGTCTGAACGTTCTATTTGATAAAAGCCTACCTGGGTTCCGCCGGCTTGCGGAGCATCCCATGTTAAAGCTGCCGCCCAGACTCCCTTTGCCCTATTCGACACATCTGAGACCTCAAGCGATTGAGGAGGATTTGGAGGATTTCCTTTAATAGAAACTTGGATATTGGCAAGTTTCTGGCTGTCACTTGCAGAAGACCCGTGAAAAATCGCTTTCCATTTAAATTTACCCGTACCGCTGCCATAATTTCCCGTAAATGAAGAGATATTTTGATTAATGACAGAAGCAGTATTTAAATATGTATTGTCGGCTGCAACCGTCCAAGCCGTTCCGTCATACCAATACCAAGTAGCTCCGTCATCATTTGACACTTGATAATAAATTGTGCCAATGGAACCAGTACCCAGGTTTTCCTTAAAACCCATGAGCGTACTATAGTTTTGGCTTACATTTGGAATGATTGTCGATGTAGGGTAATAATATATGTTCACCCAGTCCGAACCAGCATTCACTGTTTTTAAATTATTTTGATACCCCCCCGTATAACAGACGTTGGCGCTTGGACAGCTGATTATAAATAAATTGTGTGTTATAGGTACGCTTTGAGCGACCCATGTAGTGCCTCCATTCGTGGTCTTTAGGATAGTACCGAATTGTCCCACAGCAAAACCGGTATTGTTGTTTATAAATTTAATATCATTAAGCCAATAAGCTGCTCCGGATGTTTGCGTGTTCCAGTTTGTTCCGCCATTTGTAGTTTGTAAAATCGTACCGGCATTCCCATCAGTATAACAAGTATTGGCATCCGTACAAGCAATACCATAAAGAGCGTTGCTTGTCCCTGATGCTTGGGTATTCCAAGTATTGCCGCCGTCGGTGGTTTTAAGTATTGTGCCAGCGTCTCCAACTACGTAACCAACATTGCTGTTGCCGGGAAAGTCAATTTCAACCATAAACGATATTGTGTTAAAATTTTGAGCAGTCCAGCTGGCGCCTCCATTCGTCGTTTGGAAAATAGCGCCTTTGTATGAGTTATTCTCTCCCGACGCAAAACAGACATTAGCATCCCTGCAATACATAGAGTATATGAATCCGCTCACCGCACTAGTAGGATTCCAAGTATTACCGCCATCAGTGGTTTTAAGTATAATATTATTGCCGCCCGCATAAGCGATACTGTTATTTAAAAAATAAATACTATATAAAGCTGTTCCTGAATATTGCTGGGTCCAGTGGGCGCCTCCATCTGCGGTTTTATAAATCTTACCAGTGCCAGAACTATCATAACCATCGATATAGCAAGTACTTGTATCAGTACAGTGAATACCAATTATATTAGCAAGTAAGGAATTATAGTTCCCTGCAGGATATGCAATCCCTCCGCTGATAGTTATCTCACTGGGATTATAAGTATAGTTTGCCGCATTATTTAAATCCCATTCATAACTGGTGGAAGCTAACGTTCTTTGGGGAGCCATGAAAGAAAACACACTCAAAGAACTAAAGATAATACTTATAACATAAAAAGTTAGAATAGCCGCGTGAAAATGGCGGCTCAAACGCCGGCTGTGCCATTTCCGGTACCAGGCCAGTTTATGAAGATACATGTGCAAAGAAAAGGTTGTATGAAACCTAAGTAAATTTAAAACCCGCAAGTTGCTAGGATTGCTCAGTTTTTGTTTATTCTCGCGCTTACGCCTGCTGATTTTAAACATCATAAAAAATTATATCACAATCATTATTTTTCCAACATTAACCAATAAAAGAAGAGTTCTAATTTCTTTTGCTATTCGTATCTAAGGGCATTTAAGGCGCTGATTCTGGATGCGCGCCTCGAAGGATAGGCGCCGGTTAGGAAACTGATTAAGATTGAAAGTAAAAGGGCAACAATAATCAGCATTGGCGGAAAAACGAAGATCTGGACCGGATTATTCCCACTAGATTTAGCCAGAGCGTAAACACTGGCATTTAGTGCTTCTCCCAATAAATAGCTTGCTATAAGACCGGTAATACCGCCTACCATTCCGATAAGCAGCGCTTCTGAGATGAAAATTCGGCGTACGTCCTTTTTGGTAGTTCCCAAAGATTTCATAATACCTATTTCCCTAGTCTTTTCGATTAATGAAATAGTTAAAGTGTTAAACATGCCGATACAAGAAACTGCTACGGCAATGAATCCAAAACCCATTAAGACAGCCCTAAAGACACTGAAAAACTGATTAACTTGGTCTACCGTATCTTTAACCGTGCTAACCTTAAAACCCATATGCTCAATCAAGACCTTTATTTTGTCTACGTTATCTTTGCTAGTTGCTTTCACCTGAGCCGAACTGAAATTTTGGACCCCCAGATCTTTTAAATTATCAAGTGGTACATAGACATAAGGCGAGTTACCCTCATTAAGAATTCCCACCACCCGGTAGGTAGCTTGTACTGTCTTTGCAGGCTGTCCGTTATTTAATAAGAGTTCTGGACGAAGCACCATTGATAGATCTAACTCTCTGCCAACTAAGCCTTGAGGATTGGCAGCTCCCAACTTTTTCGCTGCCGATGTATTAACAATAACTTCCTTGGATTTATCAGAGGAATATTTCTTGCCAAATGAAATTTTGGGGTTCTCTATACTTAGAGCGTCAGTACTTTTGCCATAAACTATCCCATCAACTTTTGAACCCTGCAAGCTTAGGCTGCCTGCAACACTTATCATCGGATAAACTTTCTCAACCCCTAAAATATTTGAAAACTTACTTAGACTATCGTTATTTATACTAACAATTTTTGAATTTCCGGCATCTATAGTTAACATCTGAAGAGCTTGCATATTTGCAATTTGATTAGTGGAAATTTGCTGCAGGCCATATCCCAAAGCTGTCAAAAAAGAAATAAAACCTATACTGATAGCCACTCCGCCAGCCGTCAAAAAGGTTCTCAGCTTATAGCGTGTCAGGTTCCTCAACGATAACTTGATAATAAACCCAAGCTTCATCAAAAGACCTCCTCGGTAAGATCCACTACATCCTCTTGCTTTACCTCCATGGGTTTCTCTCTCTGCATGATCCTTTTTATTTTTCCATCTTCCATATAAACTAGCTTAGTAGCATATCGCTCATATGCCGGATTATGTGTTACCATCACAATTGTCCTTTTCGATTCAGAGTTTAAAACTTTGAGATCATACATCAAATCTTCTGCCGTTACTGTATCTAGATTGCCGGTCGGCTCATCGGCCATGATAATCCAAGGGTTTGAAACCAGAGCGCGGCACATAGAAAGCTTTTGCTGCTGGCCGCCGGAAAGTTCCATTGGGTAATATTTGGCATAATTGTCAAACTTGAAAAGATACAAAATATTTCTGGCCCTTTTCATTGCCTCACCATGGCTTACACCTGCAATATTTAACGGGAAGGCAACGTTCTCTATGACATTCAAGGAGCGAACCCAGTTTGGCTGCTGATAGACAACACCGAACTTTTGCCTCCTGAAAGTCGCCCTGCCGTCCTCATCCATTGTGTAGATATCCTTGCCACGCACTAAAACCTGACCTTCAGTAGGCTGCTCAAGCCCAAGGATCGTGTTCAATAGAGTGCTTTTGCCGCAACCCGAGGGACCAAGAATCACCACAAACTCACCGAAGCCCACTTTCAGATTTAATTCCTTTAGCACGGGAATTGCTTCTTTGCCAACCAGAAAACTCTTTTTGAGATTTTTTACCTCCAGTGTCGGTGTATTTAATTTTGCCATTATCTTACCCTCGCTTCTATTTGATTTGAAATCTATCTTAACATTTATTGTATGGAAATTGACTAGAAATTTGGAATCAGGTTAGAAATTTTATATACTTGTCTAGCCTCCAAAAAGCCAACCCAAAGTTGATTCAAACGACTTCAGAACAAGATCGAAAATTGATGACTGAGCCTGCTCGGTTAAAGCAGAATTTTCATCAGATTTAGCTTCATTTTTGGAAGCATCCTTGGAGACAACTCTGAAATAATATGAACTTGACGGATCAAGATCAGAGATGACCACCACATGAGAAGTGGCAAGTGAATCATCCTCTTTGGTTGACATACCGTAAGTGTCACCGGATACTCCTTTGGCATACTCAACCTGGGAAGTAGCCGGTTCGTCAGTATTCCAAGAAACAATGATTTGGGACTTAGCTTCGGTCCCGAAACCACTGATAGAGGTTTCGGTGGTAATGCCGGAGATAACAGGAGGGGTGGTATCAAATGCAGTTTTGTATGCCTGGCTGTTAGGTACCGCTTCATTGCCGTAAGCATCTCTGCCGGTAACAGAAATTGTATAGTTGGAGTTATCGGCCAGATGGGGCGTGATAATCTCATGCTGCAAGACTAAATCTGCCTTTGAAACCTCCTGAGAACCGCCCGGACCATTGTAAACAACCGTGGAAGTTGTGGGAACATTGGAATCCCAAGTTACTTTCAGCCCGGCATTGTTACCACTTAGCTCCTCGTACTTAATGTTTGAAATCTTCGGAAAAGTTAAGGTGTCAAAGCTATAATCATCCGATTGCATAACATTGCCGTCTGTGTCGGTGCCGTAGATTTTGAAATGATAGGTTGAGGAATCCTGAAGATTTGGAATTCTAACTGTATGAGTGGTCACAGCCGAACCGGAAGAATCAGTAAGTTCGCTGCCATAGGAGCTGGTCTTGCCATATTTGATAGTTGAAATCGACGAGGAAGTAGTTTTCCAGCTGACAATAGCACTCGAAAGGGTGATATCTGAAATTTTTACATCACTAATTCCCGGGGCCGGCTGAGTTGAGAAAGTTTGGTCGCCCGAATACGCTAAGCTATCGTCATAATCCTTGAGGTCGGAAGGATCAAGAGATTGGACACGATAATGATAGACTGTACCAGGATCCAAACCATAGAGAGTGACAGAATGCGAGGTAGCAGTTTGAAGCGAACTGTTTTGGAGACCGTAGCTTGAATCTTTGCCGTATTCTACCATAGAATAAGAGCTTCTATCTGTTGACCATGTAATAGTCGCTGATGTAGCCGTGGCTGTGGCGCCCGGACCGCTAACCATGGTAGGCGGAGTAATATATTTACCGGTCGGCGTCAGAGAGGCCACGCTTGAAAGAGGCGATTCAGCTCCGGCATTGTCAACGGCAGAAACTCTGTAATAGTAAGTGGTGCCTTTGGTGAGGTCTGCCTCCGCATAAGCCGGCGTTGATGCCGTACCGACCGGAGCCAGAGCCTGCCACTGGGCATCAGTCAGGTTGGATGCAGTTGTTTCTCGAATGATGTAATGGCCGAAAGTATTTGCGTCATAGTTATCCGGTGCCTTCCAAGCCAGAGCCAAGCCAAACTCGGGCTTTCGAAGGTCAGAAACATCCGAGATGGTTACGGTCTGAGGGGCATGTGGAGCGGTGGCTGTGGTATTTACTTCAAATTGAATCAAACTGTAGTTAGAATAGTTCACCCTAGCCGGATTGGAACTATCATAAGCTACCACATAGAAAGTATTGACCCCCTGCTTGGTGGCGGCATGGATAACCCCGGTAGTATTGCCGGTCGGCTGGCTACCGGTGACCTGGGTGACTGAACCGGGAAGAGGAAGGGTATTTACGGAGTAGTAGTATCCGGCAATGGGAGAGTTGGTTACGCCGTTCACAGGCGGAGCATCCCAGGTGAAAGTAAAGTTGTTTTCCGTCTTTGACTGGGCATCCACCTGAAGATTAGGCGGAGCGCCGGGAGCGTTGGTGGTGTAGTAGTAGTTAATTGTTTTGGGAGCGGAGACATTGCCCGCTTTATCCACCGCTTCGACGCTGAAGGTATTTTGGCCTTCCTGACCCACGATGCCGGTTGCCGGAGAAGACGCGATTGTCGTCCATGTGTCACCGGCGTATTTTTGGTAAATGTAGTGGTCGATACCGGAGTCGGCGTCGGTTGCCCCCGACCAGTTGACGGTAACCGGATTGGCTGAGTACTCCAGGGTATTTACGCTGATGGATAAGGGGGCGGTGGGAGCAACGTTGTCATATTTGTAAGTTAGAAGGGTAACAGGCGCCGCCACGTTGCCGGCATTATCCACCGCAGAGATGCGCAGATAATATGTCTGGCCATCTGTGAGTCCTGAGGCTACGAGATAATTGTTGGTGGTAGCATCGGAAGATGTCGGGGTATAGTTCGGGTCCGTGGTTAGCTTGGCGTAATATTCCCAGACACCGGAAGCGTCGGGGTTGCCGGTATCGGCCGGTGCGGTCCAGGCAAACTTCGGCGCCGCGTAGTTATGCCAGAGCTGGGTGGGATCATATGCCCAGGTAGCGCTGGGAGTGGAAGTATAGATTTGGCCGCCGGAAACTGCTGCCGCCAGTTTGGTGCCGTCGGCGGAAGAGGCGATTGCATACCAACTTTGACTTGTAGCTCTAGGTGTCCAGGTGACG
>JAJYFH010000019.1 GCA_021791015.1 bacterium
CGTGGGTTTTTTGTCTTCAGTCTTTTTTACCGGCACAGCTTTTATCGCATCTGCGATGGATGCTGTAATCAGCTTTATGGCTTTTACCGCGTCATCATTTGCCGGAATAGGATAATCTGCCAGCTCCGGATTTACATTTGTGTCAACTATCGCAATAACAGGTATTCCAATTTTTTTGGCTTCTTTCAGCGCGGTCATCTCCTTTTGCATATCAACTATAAAGATAGCGTCGGGAACACGCGTTATTTCAAGAATACCGCCAAGTGTGGCCTCAAGCTTCTCGACTTCTTGAGTCGCCTTCAGCCTTTCCTTTTTCGTCATATCGTTATCTTCTTCTATTTTCCTTTGAAGATCCTTAAGGTATTTGGTTCTTGAGGCGATTGTCTGAAAATTCGTAAGCATGCCGCCAAGCCATCTCTCGGCAACGTATGGCATTCCGCATCTTTTTGCCTCTTCCTTTACAATACCTTGAGCCTGTTTTTTTGTACCGACGAACAAGATTTTACCGCCGTCTTTAACAACTGATTCAATAAACTTCTTTGCCTCATCCATCTTTTCAACGGTTTTGGCAAGATTTATGATATGAACTTTATTTTTTTGGGTAAAAATATAAGGAGCCATCTTCGGATTCCATCTTTGTGTCTGGTGCCCGAAATGCGCCCCTGCCTCAAATAGTTCTTTCATGGTTGTTTCTGCCATTTTTCTCCTTTTCTTCCGGCATTTCGCCGAACCTCCGCTCTTCTCGTTTGCCCCGAAGCCCATTTTGGGAGAAATCGGCGCATCAAAAAGCGTGTGTTTTATATTTTATTAGCTATGTGATTATAGCAAATTACTCGCCTATTTGCAAGAAAAAGGTGTCTTAGGCTGCTAGCGGCAATTCTTTACTATCATTTCCTTTGCCACTATTCTCTTCGTCTTCATCATTTTCTTCTGTAGTCTCATCGGTGGACGCGCCCCCCATCAAGCCGCTTGCCTTGAGATTGAAGCCGGTAATAAACATCTTGCTCTGGCCGTCAGGAGTTCTAAATTTGGCGCATTCAAGTCGACCATACCAACCAATTTCAAAGTTTCCGCCTTTTTCTACAAACTCTTGCGTCTCTTTTGTTATCTCAAATGCCAGTTTTTTAGCAACTAAGTCCCTTGCCTTGTTACCATTCTCAGCCTGTTGAAATTGTGCCGCCCAATGCCTGTTGGCATAATCTATAGAGTCCTTGATAAACTTTTCAACAAACTCCTGCCTCATTTCCTTCATTTCTCTCGCAAAATCCCTATTCTCGGCTTGCATAGAATGCACACCTTCTATTTCCTGTTTTGTGCCCTCAACTTCCCCATCTTCCGGCGCGTCAAGTACCTTGACCTCGAGTGCATCCATGCTTTCAGAAAGCTCATCTTGTTTGTCTGCCAACTCTTTCAGCGTGGCGTCGGCCGGGATATCTCGGCTTTCTGAACCAAGAAAATTTCTAAGATCATCGATGGCAGCTCTATCCTCTTCAACTTGCTTTTTTAAATCACTAACTTGCCTGTTTAGATCTAGACCCTGGTCGTATGTATCGGAAAGCTCCGACATCGAGTCAATTTCTTGGCCTTCTTGCATTTCACCAAGCTCATTACCCAGTTCGCCGGCTTCCGGTATATTTCCTAGCCCTTCTCCGGTAGGTTCTGCCGGCCCCGATTCTTCTGGATTGCCATTTTCGCCACCCATTTCTCCGTTTTCCATTTTTCCCTTTCTTTTGATTAAAATTTTATCTGACTACGGCCATTATGTAAAGTCCTCTCCGGTCAATGTCCTTGATTAATTTCCAAATAATTGCTATAATCTATCTGTTATGAAAAAAGGTATTCATCTGGAATATAAAAAAGCGAAAATAACCTGCGGTTGCGGCAATGTTATAGAAACCAAGACGACCGTCGGTGACCTTAGTGTTGAGATCTGCAGCGCTTGCCATCCGTTCTTCACGGGCAAACAGAAGCTTGTTGATACCGCCGGAAGGGTTGATAAATTTAAAGCTCGAATGGAGCAGGCAGAGAAGCTGAAAGCTTCCAAGCAGCCAAAGAAAAAAATCGAGAAAAAAGAGGAAAACGTTGAAAAGCTTGATGAAAAAATGGCTGAAATAAAGAAAGAGCTTGAAGAAGAAACAGTTGACTCAAAATCCGAAGAGAACTCAGCGGAAAAACCCAACTCCGCTGAAGCTTCGCAGGACAAGTAAATAATCCAAAATAGCGTGCAAGTTTATTACAAAACGCTATTTTTGTTTATAAAAACATTTAATATTTCGGTTTTTCCGTTTAATATAAGCCTATGCTAGAGAAATATAACCCGCCTTCCCTGTCATTCCGGACTATTCCATTAAAACAAAACAAAATCAGTTGATCCGGAATCCAGAAAATCATTATATAGATCCTGAATCGAGTTCAGGATGACAAGGAGCAAAATTGCTAGAAAAATACGAATCACCCCCCTGTCATTCCCGCCCGCCAAGGGCGGATAAACTCCGGCGGGAATCCAGATAAAATAAGATTTTGGACAAGCCTGCCTGCCCGGAGGCAGACCAGAATGACTAGATTGGAAAAATATTATGCTAGAGAAATACGACCAATATAAAAATGAATTTGACCAGCTGGAAAAGGAGCTATCCTCTCCCGATGTGGTTTCAAATCCCGAAAAGTTAAAGGAACTCTCAAAAAGGCATGCTGAGCTCAAAGAGATTGTGGCGCTCTTTAATGAGCTCAAAAAATTAAAGGAAGACCTTGAGGCGTCAAAGGAAATGATGGACAAGGAAGACAACACTCCAATGAAGGAATTTTTTGCAGATGAAATAATGGAGTCCGAAAGGAAAATGGAGGAAGTCAGCAGAAAACTGCAAGGCAAGCTGGTTGCCAAAGACCCAAATGACGAGAAGAATGTAATTTTAGAAATTCGCGCCGGTACCGGTGGAGACGAAGCGGCGCTTTTTGCCGGAGATTTATTCCGCATGTATTCTCGTTATGCCGAAAAACAAGGTTGGAAGGTTTCTGTTTTGTCCTCGAACGTAACAGGAATTGAAGGCATAAAGGAAATGATTGCAAAAATCGAAGGCGATGACGCTTACAGATATTTAAAGTTTGAGAGCGGCGTCCATCGCGTCCAACGAGTACCGGAAACCGAATCCCAAGGCAGGATCCATACTTCCGCCGCCACCGTCGCGGTCATGCCGGAAGCAGAGGAAGTCGACTTGACTATTGCTCCGCAAGACATTCGAGTCGATGTCTTCCGATCATCCGGTCCCGGCGGCCAAAGTGTCAACACAACAGACTCCGCCGTCAGAATTACTTACCTGCCAACCGGTATGGTCGTTTCTTGCCAGGATGAAAAGTCTCAACTCAAAAACCGGGACAAGGCCATGTCCATTCTTCGTTCCCGCCTCCTAGCCCAAAAACAAGAAGAAGAAGCCAAAAAAAGAAGTGATTTGCGTAAGTCACAAATCGGCACAGGCGACAGAAGCGAGAAAATCAGAACTTACAACTACCCTCAAGACAGAGTCACTGACCATAGGATTAATTTCACAACACACAACTTACCTGAAATAATGAACGGCAAGCTCGACGACATCATCTCCGCCCTCCAAAAAACCGCCGAGCAAAAAGCTCTGGAAAATCTGGAGTAATACCAATAATAAATAAAAAGTACTCTGCTTGATCCGCTCGATAGGTCCGACCCATGGCATGGGTCGGATCTATCTACCGGCAGTATGAGGGCGGACTTAGCTAAGTCCGCCCTATTTTTCCAAAACTTCAACCTTATAGTCTGCTCCTTTTCTAAAACAGCAGTTCCTGAAGGCTTTTTCTCTCCAGGATGTAGACGAAGAACTCGACAATCCTCTCGTCAGCTTCGAGCTCTTCTGGTGTCTTATCGACATACAGCGCGGAGATCGGGTCGGTTTTTTCAGTTTTGTTTTGGGGGTTTTCAGGGGGATTGTTGTTTTTGTCTGAGCTAAACATTTTATCCCCTTCCTCGCAAGGTGCCTTTGCATTCACTTTCGCTTAACCAAGTGTGCTTGTCGTCTCCTTAATCTTGGTTTTAAAATAATGGTTAAGCTGTAATGCTATATTAAACTACAACCCTAACGCTTAATCATTAGTACAAAATAACAAATAAAATGGTACTTATTTAGAAGTAATCACTATTATATTTTGAGCGCTAATATAAATCCGGAGTTTTACCTAAAATGCTCTATAAATAAAACTTTATTGCCATCGGGGTCCAAAATAGAGAAGTACTTCCCCCAACCTTTGATTTCACCCAAATCCTCATAAAGAGGGAGGTCCTTCGCTTTCATATCTCTTAGCATATCTTGTATATCGCCTGCCTCGATAAAAATGGTTTGATGGCCCGGAACCTCCCTGTCTTTTGTTGGCACCTTGGTGCCTAACCTTACCCCATTTTCGAAAAAGAAAGACGCAAACCTTTCCTGTACATAATCAACCTCTAAGCCTATTATATTTTTATAAAATTCTACCGACTTCTTTATGTCATTCGTAAAGACTAGTGCGCTATCCAGCTTCATTCTTGCCCTTTCGTTAATTTCTTTACTTCCACGTGGTCCATTATCACATCATCCGGTTGGGATAGCATGAAATGGACTATTCGCGCCACATCTTCCTTTTTCATCATCCAATCATTTTCTCCTTTTGGAAATCCGGCCGTATCGAATATATTTGTGTCCATCCCTCCCGGATAAAAACCAATTATTTTTATGCCTGATCCTTGCAAAGTAGCGCGAAGCGAATCGGTCAGCCCCCGCAAAGCATGTTTTGTGGCAACATAGACGGGCCAATCAATCTCAGCATTCACTCCGGCAGTTGATATTACGTTAAATATCTGCCCATCCTTCTTCTTTTTCATTTTCGGCAGAACTTCCTGAATTGTATGAATCGGCCCCTTTACATTTGTGTCAAATAGATTATCAATGGCTTCTTCGGGGTGATCTTCAATCTCGCCCTCAAACCATATCCCGGCATTGTTGACCAAGATATCGATATTGCCATACTCTTCATAAATCTTCTCAAAAACCTTCTCGACCTGATCCTTTTTCCGAATGTCACAGACGAACCCTTGCGCATTCTTCCCTAATTCTTTGGCTGCTGCTTCCGTCAATTCCTCGTTTAATGCCAGAATAACCACTTTGGCGCCGTCTTTAAGGACTTCTTCGGCTATGGCTTTTCCTAATCCTTCGCTTCCGCCTGTTATAACTACAACCTTATCTTTTAACTTCATTTAAACCTCCAATGTTTCGCCGTCTTTTAAAACTATTACGTCAATGCCGGTACCTGACATCGCCTCAATAAAATCTTTCACATCAACCGGATATACAGGATTATCATAATGGATTGGGATAGCAATTTTGGGCTTTAACTTAGTTAATTGCTCTTTTGCTTGATCGATATTTAGGACGACTTTTCCGCAAATCGGTGTGGCAATGATGTCAGCGGTTGAATTTAAAACAATGCTATCCCCCGGATCATAGAAGCTTGGACCGCTCTCTTCTTCGATTAAAACGCCACAAACCTTTGGCGGCTCATTTCCGCTTGGCAGCGGACCGTGCTGTGATGGCACGCCGGTAAGTGCAATGTCTTTCCCTGAACCCAGTCCGCTAACCTTTTTTGTGTCTTCTAAATCATTGGGTACGGCTCCGATCTCTTGAGAAATATCATCCTTGAGTGCTTCCGTTGAAAATATCTGGATTTCTGGCTGACTATCCACAATTTTTTTAACATTTGGAATGTCAAAATGGTCTGAATGCTCATGCGTGATAATTAAGATATCAATATCTGGAAAATCTGCCGGCGTCAGCGTTTCTTTCCCGCCAAAAACAAAGACACCTGGATCAATCAAGATCCTAGATCCTTGGCTGCTTTCAATTAAAAAACAAGATTGCGCATGTTTTGTTACCTTCATTTCTTCTCCCTTTCCTTATCATTTGATGATCCTAATAACTTGATTGCTTCCATGGAAAGCACTTTTACACTTTTGGGCGCGCCATCGAATGTTTGCAATTCTTCTGGACTAAACCACTTGAGGTTAGTGGTTTCACCTGCCTGAGGATTGAGTTCGTCGGTATCTGATGTCGCGTAATAAATTAAATCAATATGCTGATGAAACTGATTGATACCCTCAAGCAAGATGTGCATGGGCCTTACTAATTGTTCAACGTCGACCATGTCCGTTTTCTTTCCTGGGTTGTATAACCTTACAGCCAAACCGGCTTCTTCCTGAGCTTCACGGACCGCTGCGTCCTCGGGCAGCTCGTCGCGATCAATGTGTCCGCCTATGGGGAGCCAAATGCCAAGTTTCTTGTGCAAATGCAAAAGCACTTTCTCGTTATTCACGATAAATGTTGTTGCTGTAAAATGTTTCGTTATTTCCATTTTTTCCCTTTTGTCATTCCGGACTTGATCCGGAATCTATACAATAAATCTGGGTTCTGAATCAAGTTCAGAATGACATTAAGTAATTTCAAAATCTTTCGTTTTCTTCTTTCCCGCTTTCGTTGTGTCAAACTTCGGGTCAAAGGCAGGTGAGTTTATAATCACTGCCTTGAATGTCCCTTCGAAATAGTATTCTGTGCCTCGCGGAATATACATCACATCCCCGGGCAAGCACTCCTTGCCGTCCAAGATCATTTTGCCTTCGAGCATAAAGTAAGCCCTGTCGCTTGCTGAATTCACAGTGGTTTCAGCATGATCCACGGCCTCACCAACAACAACCGTAATTGTTTCGGAGTCCGGTTTTGAAAGCAGGTTATGAATCTTGTAGCTTGGCGCTATTTCCCCAATGAACGCATCCTTTGATTTGAAGTATTTAATCATTAACGGTCTCCTTCAAAACTCTCAGGCATTGGCCCTTGCAAGATAGTTAAAAGCGTAAAAATATTTTTGCCAGCTCTCGTCAGTGGATGAATACTCGTTATCAAATGCAAAATGATCGGCTAAAAGCTCCCGAAGCCGCACCAGCTCCTTTAGACGGATATTTTGTTGGCTCCTTATGGTCAGATCCAGCAGTTCGAGCGCTCTTTCAAATGCTAAACGGCTGTATTCGCCATTGCCTTTGTTTCTCCATGAAATGGTCCGCTCCACTTCACTGCCAACATTTGCCATTTGTTCGGCTAATGTCATTTCCGCCCATCTTCCGCTTGCTAAATTTTTATGCGCAATGGTCATTTTGTTACCAGTTTATTCACTATCTTAATAATTGTCTTTTGAATTTCCGGGTTTTCTACGCTTCTGCTTCGATTGTTTTGGCTGGGACGAAGATTGATCATGGAGTCAAATTCAATAAAGTCGCTTCCTTCCAGATCCGGATATAAGTTTATACCCCAAAGATTTTCTTGTTTTGACCCTTTTTCTATCAAAAGAGCCTCCTGGTCTGCATGCAGTTCGGCGTCAACTGCCATCATCTCGTTTTCCGTATCTACAACGGCCTTGACAAGATTGCCAAACATCTTTTGAGCCATTTCTTTCAACTCGTTAACTGAGATCTGGGATTCTTTAGATATAACTTTCATGAGGTTATTTTAGCATAATTAGGGCAAAAAGGACATTGGATCCTATTTCCCTTCCCAATACGACTCGCCTTCTTTCTCCATCTTATCAAGGCGAGTATAGTAGTCTCGTATTTCATTTAAGTGAGCCAGGGCGATCTTGCCGGTTAGAAGAGGGTCATCATCTGTTACATTTGTATGCGGATCAACCGTCCCGTGCTCAAGCTCTACGTCCATTCCTATTCTAAATTGCTCAACATCAAACATGCTCCAGTCTATGCCGAGCATTTCCCCGACTTTCCTTGCCTCCTCGGCTGTAAAACTTTCCTTCGCCATATTTTAGTCCTTTCAAGATATTATAAATAAACATTACCAAAATATTAATAAAAAATCCATAATGTAAATAGCGCTTCGCTAAACCGGTTTAGCGAAGTAAATGTATATAAAAATAGCCATATATTCCCAAAACCTACCAACCCGTGAACCAATTCACCCCTTAAGTTTCTTGTTCTTTCAAGTCTTCATTTGCCGGGCCGTGCAGAACTTTCCCGTCATAGTTAAACCTCGAGCCATGGCACGGGCAGTCCCACGTCTTTTCCAAATTATTCCACTTTACCGAGCAGTCCATGTGGGTGCACTTTGGTGAAAGTTTATAGATCTCGCCGGCCTTATCCCGATATACCGCCACTTTTTTGCCGCCAACTTCTATAATGCGCGCTTCGCCTCGCTGGAACCCCGTCGGGAGACCAAACTTTCTGCCGACAGATCCTGGCCGTTTGCTTTTTAGAAAATTTAATCCGCCGTAAAATATTTTTCCGGGAGACTTGACCAAGTCTTTCCTGGACGGATCAAAGAGGCTAATCCAAGGGTTTTCTTTGCCCAGGATCATATCAGAGATCATCATGCCTGCCACAGTACCGTTTGTCATGCCCCAGCCGTCAAACCCGCAGGCAAGATATATTTTCTTGGATTTGGGCGACAATCCGATGTAAGGCAAACCATCGGCGGTAGCATAATCTTCATTATCCCAATAATACTCCGTAAAACGCAGCGAAAACCTTTCCTTGGCGTAACTTCTCACTTTTCTCAAATATTTTACCGCATTAACTGCTCCGTCGCCTAGAGGGTGGTCCTCGCCTCCCATTAAAAGTATCCGGCCATTTTTTAGCATTTGGGTCCGAAATGAGTGAGTGTTGTCGTCTAGGGAATAAAACATGCCTTCGGGCAGATTTTCGCGAACCCTTACGCCTATAACATATGAGCGGTACGGCGAGAGTCTGGCGTAAAATCGCCCTTTGTCATAGAAGGGGAAATGCGTCGCCAAGACAACATTTTTTGCCTTGATATTTCCTTTGTTTGTTTTCACAAGAAGGTTTTCTTCAGTTTCAATAATGTCCAAAGCTCTGGTATTTTCATAAATCTGGCAATTCTTCTTCCTGCTAATCGATTTCGCTATGGCAAGCAAATACTTCCGCGGGTGAAATTGCGCTTGGTTATCAAACCTCACCGCTCCCCGCATAAATGGAAATGGTGTCTCGCGAACGAAACTTGCCGGCAGGCCAAGTTTTCTCGCCGCTTTTGCTTCTTCTCTCAATTTCTCGATATTTTCCTTTTTTTCAGTGTATATGTAGGCAGGTTCCCGCGTGAGATCAGCGTCAATTTTTTTCTTTTCTGTAACTTCGATGATTTTCTGTAACGCGGCTTGTTGCGCTTCGCCGTATAATCTCGCTTTGCTTTCACTGTGTTTTTCGA
>JAJYFH010000020.1 GCA_021791015.1 bacterium
ACATACAATACGTATCGGCCGCATGAATCTTTGGCCAACAAAACACCACTACAATATTTAAATAGTTTAGAAGGATTTGAAGGTTCAAATTTAGATTTCAGTGTCCTAAATGTCTAGACCCTGCACCCCACTGGAAGAAAATGGAGACAACGCCAGGCTCCTTCTTCGCAGGCTCGCCTTTGTGCTTCGGTGATTCCTCGTTGGACCGCGCTTGAAATCTTCCCCGCCTGTTGGCTGCCCGTTTATACGACCATTCGAACTTTGCAGCCCGAACACGCGGTGTCAGCAATTTCACTGCAAAGATGATGGTAGCCAAGACAGCGATACCGCCGGCGAATGAAAAATAACCCCCTAAACCCCAAAGATGAATCGGGAGGGCGATCAGCACAGTAGCCGCCCAGGTAGCCATCAGAACGTGCAAAAACAAGATGAATGGGGCATATACGAAGATCATGCGACAGGCACGGCAGAAATTGGTACCTTTCCGTCGGAACTTGCCTTCGAGGTTGGTCTCGGCGAACTCGTCAACGATTCCCGCCGCCCAGTTCAACATTCGACGAAACTTATGTGTTTCGTCCATGTCTGTAAACGTGCTCTCAAGGTTCATGTATCCATCTCCTTTTCTAGTTTTGGTTCCTTGGATATCATGCAGATGATAACATAAAGGCTTTTATTTGTCAACAGATTCTGGGGATTAATTTGCCTTTTGGCATCTCGATGGGACGATGGCTTCCGAGTTTGGTTTTTAAGTAAACTCCCGAACCTTTTTCGGCTTTGCCAATAACTTTGGCTTCAGGATTAAATTTCTTTAAGATTCTTAAGGCCTTGTTTGTATTTTTTGGCGAGATGGCAGCGATAAATCGGCCTTCGCTGGCGAGGGAAAAGATGTCTATCCCTAGAAGTTCGGAAACAGCCACTACCTCTTTTTTGTAAGGTAAACTTCTCTCATCCAAAACGATTTTCACCTTGGATTTATCGGCCATTTCCACGATATTTGCCGCTAGTCCGCCACGGGTTGGATCTTTACAGGCATTTAAATAATCTTTAACTCTTTCAATATCTTTATTCAACGGTTTGGAATCGGTTTTCAAGCTTGTTTTGTAGTTAAAACGGCTGGCAAGAAGAGTGACGGAATGTTCGCCTAGATCGCCGGAAGTAATGATCACATCACCTGGCTTTATGCCATTGTTCGGAATGATTTTCTTCGCGATACCCACGCCGGAGGTAGTTATTTCGATCTTGTCGAGCTTGCCTTTGGGGGTAACCTTGGTATCGCCAGTAACAACCGGAACACCGGATTCCTTCGAAACTTTATTTATTGATTCAATTATTTTCAGGAAATCGGCTTTCGGAAAGCCTTCTTCGATGACAATGCTAAGGGATATCCCGAGAGGTGTGGCGCCCATGACCGAGAGATCGTTGATGGTGCCGCACATGGCGATTTTGCCGATATCGCCGCCGGGGAAAAATATTGGATCGACAATGAAGCCGTCTGAGGTAAAAACTAGTTTTTCTGTAGGATGGATTTCCGCCGGATGTTTACCCGACTTTTGGCGGGTGGGAATGACAGAAGAGAGATCATAGATAGCGGCATCATCCTCGCAGTTTTGCCAGTTTCCTTTTTCTTTTAAAATATCCCGGACATCACGTACTAGCTGCCAGGATTTATACCCGCCGCCGCCGTGGTCAAGCTCTATACGTTCGTCATTTTTGTTGTTCATATCTTATCCCTAGTTGTCATTTTGAACTTGATTCAGAATAACAAGATTACGAATATCTATATTCTACATTACATGCGCCTTCGACGGAAACCATGCAAGGTCCGATGGGTTTGTCTGGAGTGCAGCCTTTTTTAAAAACCGGACAATCTTTCGGTGACTTTAAGCCTCGGATAATCTCGCCGCAGCTGCAAGCCGTTTTTCTTCTGGATTTGGTGAAATCGACTTTATCTAAGATCTTCTTATACTTAATTTTGGCATTTTGTTTTTCAAATTCTTTTTTAATTTCCAGACCGGATCCGGGAATAATTCCGAAACCTCGCCAATTGCCGTCCGATACCTCAAAAACGTCAAATATTTCCGCCAATGCCTTCGGATTGCCCTCAGGCCTGACCACCCTTTGGTATTCGTTCTCGACTTTAGGTGCTCTTTCCGCAATTTGCTCTAAGAGCATGTAGACAGCTAGTAATATGTCATTCGGTTGGAATCCGGTAATCACTTGCGGTGCCTTGATTTCTTCATATGGACCGGTGCCGATGATGGCAGAGACGTGGCCGGGACAGATATAGCCGTCTATCTTCAGCTCGCCGATTTCAAGCAGTGCTTTCATGGCGGGCAAGAATAGTTTATGAGCTGAATAAATAATTAAACCCCTTTTAATAGCATAAGCAGTCATTGGTGTAGTAGTTTCAAATCCCAAGCCAAAGAAAACCAGATCTGGATTATCTTTTTGCAAATCAAGTGCTTCTTCAACGGAATAAACATCAAACACTAATGCGCCCTTTTCTCTGGCCCGGTCAAGACTACCGAATACACCAGGTACCCGCATCATGTCACCATAAGTGGCAACCGGAATGCCGGCGTTGGCCAAAGAAACAATAGCATCAATATCTTCCTGAGCGGTAACGCAGACCGGACAGCCGGGACCTGTGGTCAGATGAACATTTGCCGGCATCAAAGACCTAAGTCCTGCTCTAGCAATAGCTTGCGTGTGAGTACCGCAAACTTCCATGAAGTTCACGTCTTTTTTAATTTTTGGCGCAGATTGATGGATTTTTTCTATGATTTCATTTTCAAACATATTTTTTAATTTTTAATTTTCAAATCTCAATTTCCATTCAATTTTCAATTTCTAGTTTTCAAACTTTGTATCATTGATTATTGAAAATTCATTGAAAACTGCAAATTGGTACCTGATTTTATTAGGGGATTCCTCGACTTGTCCTTCCAGGGAGTCGCTCAGGATGACAGGATGGTTAATTTCGACCTTCTTCGTATAGTTTAAAAACCTCATCAGCTTCTATTTTGTTCATTTTCTGAATGGCGAAACCGGCGTGAACCATGACATATTCGCCAGTTTTCGCGGTACTAACCAAGGAAATATTTACTTCTTTTTGCAGACCATCAAAGTCAGCGACCGCTTGATCGTCGGAAATAGAAATAATCCTGCCCGGAAATGCTAAACACATATATTTATTATAACAGTGCTCATTGTAGTAACCTAATCAGAGTTGTAATATTGTTTTTGCCTGGGATGAGAGTAAAAATTCGAAATCCTAATCTTGAAATCCGAAGCAAATTCAAAATAATAAATCTTCAAATGTTTCTAATTTTGAACATTTTAATTTAGGTATTGTTTAGAGTTTAGATATTAGTGCTTAGGTTTTTCCGCTTTCTTAATGCACCGAACAAGTTATGCATGGGTCGTAGGCTCGCACAAGCATTTCAAGCAATCGGTAGCGTTCGTCTTCCGGCAATTTCCTGGTGTTTTCCAGAATAAATTCGGCGTCATGCTCGATATTCGCCAAGTTTTGAACCGTGGGTGTGATGATATCGCTCTTCTTGATAATCCCTTTGTCGTCGATTTCGTACCAATGATAAAGCGTGCCCCGCGGCGCTTCAATGGCTCCGGCAGCTTCTGATTTTCTTGCCCGATACGGCATTTTTAAAATCGGATCTCTGCCGTCGATCATTACTCCAAGCAGTTTTGAGCACTCTTCCATGAAGTGAACCAGCTCGATAGCTTGAGCTAAGTTGATATGAAAAGGGTTTGTGCTTGGCAGCTTTACTTTTTTGAATTTAGAAACAGCCGTTTTAGCCTTTGGATTTAAAAATTTAGTTTGGAGATTTACTCGAGACAAAGCCCCGACCATGAAGCTTTCTTTATTGTGAGTGGCGTGCTTTGCGGTTGAGTGGGCAACCACTTTTTCCCGGATATTTAAGCTGTAATCCTGAACGTCGGCCTTGACCCGCTCGGTTGAGGTGATTTTCCCGCCGATGATGTCATAATTTATGCCGTTTGTCAGAGCAAAGTACTGAGTAGCTCGCCAGTATTGGGTATTGGGTATTGAGTATTGAGTATTTGAACTTTGATTATTGGAATTTGATTGGAAATTGCCTGCCTGCCGGCGAGGCAGGGAAATTGAAAATTGAAAATTATCTCCTGGGTATTTAAACCTTTGGGCAAGGTCCAGAGTTTCTACGGTAAAATGCATATTTGCATCGATTCTTTTCTTTAAATCCGCCAATGTTTTGCGGTCAAATTTCTTATTAAAGCCGCCAACAGTTGGTGTAACTGGATGAACTTGGCGCCCGCCAATGGTACGGACGATGTCATCGCCGATTTCTTTAAGCGCTAAAGCCATTTTGAAAACTGCCGGTTTTTTGTCCGCTATCTCCAGGGCATTGTCGAGGCCGATGTAATCCGGGGCGGCCAGGAAGAAGAAGTGGAGAGCATGAGACTGGATGATTTGCCCGGCCAGAAGTACGCGCCGTAGATGTTCAATGTCCTTATTCACCTCAACGTGAAAAGCGTTTTCAAGGGCACTGATTGATGCCAGAGTGTGGGCGGTAGGGCAGACACCGCAGATTCTTGCTGTAATAAACGGGGCATCAGAATATGGCCGTCCGACAAGCAATTTCTCAAAAAGCCGCTCGCCCTCATCTACAACAAGCTGAACTTTGGCAGCACTGTAGTCAAGCTTCAGATACCCATGCCCCTCTATTTTGCAAATATATTTGTCGAGTATGTCTTTCATTTTGTATCTCTTTCTTTACTAAAGATATTCATTATATTTTCGGTTTGGTCTTTGAAACCGAGTCGTTCCAGGTTTTTCTCCATGGCGCCGAAGTTTGCATATTTCACCGGTCCTTGGCAGCCCCAACAGCGCAGGCCATTCGAAGGACAAACCGCCTTACAGCCACCTTCGGTAATTGGTCCCTGGCAAGGTTCGCTCTTTAAAAGAAGACAGGGATTTTCGCGCTCTTTGCATTCCAGACAAACAGGATGGGACGGGGAAACAGGATTTTTGTCCATCAAAATGTCAACGATCACTCTTTCGGCTTCATCGAGATCTATCGGACAGCCGTGGATGAAGTGGTTTACGTGGATGTAGGCGGATAATGGTTTTGCGGCGACGGCCTTTGACTTATATTTATCGCCGTAAACTTCCTTTAGAAATTTATCCCGCTTTTTTTCGTCAACTGCCGCCGGGATGCCGCCAAGGTGAGCGCAGGCGCCGACAGCAACAACGATTTTTGAATTTTCCCGAACCTTTTTTGCTAGTTTAATGTCGTCGCGCGACATCGGGGTGCCTTCAATTAGCGCTACATCGAATGGCCCAAACTCTGTTGGTGTCTTGGCTAGGCGCCAAATAGGGATGTCGGCAATTTCAGCCAGTTTCAGTAATTTGTCCTTTAAATTCAAAAGCTGGAGCTCGCAGCCTTCGCAGTCTGTTAGGTCGAATATAGCAATTTGTAGTTTCTTATTTATCATGCGAATTGATGTGTTATTTGGTTAATTACTATAACATTGTTATTTATAAATTCTTGCTTAAGGTTGAGATAATTTTCCAATAAGGTCTTTGGTTTGGTTTTTTCAAAATTAAATTGAACCTGAACGTACGCATCTTTTCTGATCTCTCCTTCAAACTTCTTATATGAAAAACACCTTTTAGGATATAAATCAGTCAGAAAGTCCTTGAATCCATATATGTGCATCTTATCATAAACTTTTATCCTATCTAACAACTCTTGAGAAAATGAGTTAGAGTCTAGAATAAAAGTAAAGTAGCAAGTATCGTTAAATGATCCTATCTCACAAAGGTCTGTTGTCAGAGTTGGAACCTTATTCTCAATTAACTTACCATTGCTATCATAGTTGCCGGTTGTAAACTCTAAGTCACTGACATTTTGACTATTCATTTCAAGCAGCTTTTTTAACTCTTTGATAAAATCTGTGTTTTTCATGGGCTGAATTCTTGTTTTGAGGGTCGGACCCTGTGAGGAACTGGGTCCGACCCTTTTAAGAGCATTATATCGCCTCTACATTATTTTTGATTTTAGAATACTTAAATACCGGTCCGTTCAGGCAGACATATTTATCGCCAAAGGTGCAGTGCTGGCATTTGCCGATGCCGCACTTCATTCGTCTCTCGAGCAGGATTTGGATGTGCTCATCAGGAATGCCGAACTTTTCAATTTCCGGGATCATAAACTTATACATGACAGGCGGCCCGCACATTATCACTCGCATGTCAGGTGTTATCCTGAGCTTATCGACATGTTTGGTTATGAGCCCAGTTTCGCCGTGCCAATGGCCTTTTGGTTCATCGACCGTTAGCATGGTGTTGGCAAACCTCTCACAGGCAAAAAGCTCCTGATCATACAAAACCTCGTCAGGATTTTTGGCGCCATACAAGATTTGAAAACTTTTAAATACCTTGGGATGGTTCTTGGCATATTCAATTAATGACCTTAAAGGCGCGATGCCGAGACCGCCGGCAATCACTGTGATGTCTTTGCCATGCATATCCTTGAAATCGTATCCGTTGCCGTAAGGGCCGCGAATGCCGACCTTGTCATGCGCCCTCAGGCGATTGATAGCGCGAGTAACCGTACCAACATCTCTAACCGCTACTTCGAAATGTTCCTTAACATCCGGGGTGGTTGTAACCGCAACCGGCACTTCGCCATAGCCGAAAAGTGATAGCATAATAAACTGGCCGGGTCTAAAAGTAAGGTGGCCCTTGTCGAGTTTAATTCTTAAAGCCAAAATGTCACGGCAAAGTCGGTCTGTTGCCAGAACGGTTGCTTCTTTTAGTTTGTAATCGCATGTTTTGCAGTTTTTCATCTTGCCTCGCTGTCATTCTGAACTTGATTCAGAATCCAGATTTTATTGGTATAGATTCCGGATCGAGTCCGGAATGACAAGCCTTGAAAATTGATTGGAAATTGAGAATTGGTCATTGAAAATTTTCTACCCATATTTTTCCTCCAAATAATCTAGTGTCTCACGGAAATTGATCTTTGCCGGGCAGTAGGTGATGCACCTTTTACAGCCGACGCATCCGGAGAAGCCGTATTCTTCCGGCATGCGCACAAACTTATGGTGATACCAGTTGTAGACTCTGTCTCTCAGCTCCGGTCTGAAGTCATGGCTTGATATGGCGGCAAAGTCAGCGGTCATGCAGGAATCCCAGCTTCTTTGCCTGCAGCCTTCACATTTCGTAATCCCATCGATTTTCACAATATCTTCGGTGTCGAAACAGTAGCACATGGGGCAGACGTACGAGCAGATGCCGCACCCGAAACAGATTTCGGCCAGTTTGTCCCAAATCTTATCGGTCTTTGAATTAGCTAAAATTTCAGCTCGTTTGTTTCTGGGATATTTTTTTGACGGTTTGCATTTTTTTCTTATGTCTTTTGATTTGATAAAAAGGTCCGAGTTTGCGTCGACTATTTTCTGGCCTTGTTTCGACCCAACCCAAGCGATATATTTGTTCTCTCCGGTTTTTCGGAAATGGAGATCAAAGACTTGATCCTTCTTGGGGTCGAAATCTTCACTCGCGCTTATCAAAATTGAGTTCTTCCTATTTGCACTATAAATCTCGTCTTGAGTCGGCTCGCCGAGAATCTTATCCAGCCTGTTTATAGCCTTTAAATCAAACAAGCTAAGGCCAAAAATTACCTTTTGTTTTTCTGTTCTTTTGTTTTTCTGTTCTTTTGTTTCCTTAAATTCCAAGATTGTTTGGCGTGCCGGAAAAAAATACTTGGTCGGTGAAACCGGAGTAATAGGGTAATGAAGTTCCAGTTTGTCGCCGTCTTCAAGCTGCTTAAAACGAAACTTCGAAAAGACTGCCTCGTCATGGGTATTGACCGGAGCATATACTTCATATTTTTTCTGGAGATTTTTTGCCAGCTGGCGTATGCCGGCTTCGGTAATGGTATAAATATGCCCTCCTGATTTCTAAAATCCGCTGATTCTATTATAATGGATTCAAAAATTATTTGAAAATGAAAAAGCTGCTTTTACACATTTGCTGCGGGCCGTGCTCGACACCTGTCATCCCAAACTTAAGGTCAGAGTTTGAGGTGGCCGGTTTTTATTATAATCCCAACATTTTTCCGGAAACCGAGTTTGCGAGCAGGTTGGATTCGGCAAAAAAAGTGGCGCAGTTCAATGGCATTAAACTAATTGTGCCGGACCATTCTGCTGTCATTCCCGCGGAGGCGGGAATCTATATCAATAAAAGTCGGGGTCTGGATTCCCGCTTTCGCGGGAATGACGAAAAAGAGAGAGGGAATAACAAACGGGGATGGAAGAATAGCAATGACTATGAAAGCTATCTGCGTTTTATCGGCGAAACAAAAAAAGAAGCCGGAAAGATGTGTTCTTTGTTACCGCCAAAGGCTGGAAAAAACGGCGCAATATGCCGGCGAAAATGGATTCGACTATTTTTCCACCACCCTTCTCATTAGCCCATTTCAATTTCACGAAGAACTTAAAAAAGTTGGTGAGGAGATAGGCAAAAAATATGAAATCAACTTTCATTATCAGGATTTTCGGCCGCTCTACAAAGAGTCTCGGGAAATTTCCAAAGAAATGGATCTATACCTTCAAAAATACTGCGGTTGCAGCTTTTCGCGTAGGCGAAAATAGTATTCGATATTTTGTATTGTGTATTGAGGGAAGATTCAGGCCGAGCCTGCCTGCCAGACTGGCAGGTAGGGCAGGCCAGCATGACAACATGGCCCAGCTCTTACTGTATTGCATTGGTTTTTCTGTTTTTCGGTTCTTTTGTTTCTCTGTTTACGGATTGTTCTCTGTTTACTGTTCTCTGTTTTCCAATTATAATTAAACTATGTTAATCATCCTTTTAATTTATATGGTTTTTCTTCTCGTTTGGGCCGCGATCGCCGGGATTGCAATTTACCAAGGCATGCTGCACTTCGAG
>JAJYFH010000021.1 GCA_021791015.1 bacterium
TGGCGGACAATTCTATGTTCGTTTGAGATCTGTATCGCTTCTTGTTCACCTTTTTTGTTCACTTTTCCGATGTTTAGAACCTGCTCATCTCTGCTGCCGTCGCGATAAATGGTAACCCCCTTGCAATCCAAGCTATACGCAAGTTTGTAAACTTCGGCGACATCTTCTTTTGTAGCCGAATTTGAAAAATTAACTGTTTTTGACACAGCATTGTCTGTGTATTTTTGGAAAGCTGCTTGGATTTTAATATGCCAGATCGGAGATACGTCATGAGCCACCACAAATACATCCTGCACCTCTTCAGGAACAGCGCCTACGTCCTTCACGGTTCCGCTTTTTGCTATTTCCTTCATGAGCTCTTCTGTGTAGAATCCCATTTTCTTTGCAATACTTAAAAATATCGGATTCGTCATGACAAGCTCGTCTTTGTCCATAACGTTCTTAATAAAACTAACGGCAAAAAGAGGCTCAACACCGCTTGAAGCATCTGCAATCATGCTTATTGTACCTGTTGGCGCGATTGTTGTGATGGTGGCATTTCTGACCCTCTGGCCTTTTTTCTCGTAAGTGCTGCCTTTCCAGTTCGGAAACACTCCTCGCTCTTTTGCCAACTCCATAGACATCGCTCTGCCCTCGCTTTGGATGAAGCTCATGACTTCTTCCGCCGCATTCACTGCTTCTTCTGAATTGTATGGTACTTGAAGCTGAACCAGCATGTCGGCAAAACCCATGACGCCAAGGCCTATTTTCCGGTTTGCTCGCGTCATGTTGCCAATGGCTTCAATGGGATACTTATTTACATCAATTACATCATCCAGAAATCGAACGGCAAGACGGGTAATTTCCCTTAGCCTCACCCAGTCAATTTTTCCATCTTCGACAAATTTAGCAAGGTTGATAGATCCCAGGTTGCATGATTCGTATGGCAAAAGCGGCTGCTCTCCGCAAGGATTTGTGCTTTCTATGTCACCGATGTGCGGAGTGGGGTTTTCTTTGTTTATTCTGTCTATAAAAACTATACCCGGCTCGCCGTTTTTCCACGCCTGCTTAACGATAAGATCAAATGTCTCTCTGGCAGATAGTGAACCTACCTTTTTTCCGGTGCGCGGAGAAATAAGGTCGTATTCACCGTCTTTTTCAACGGCTTTCATAAACTTTTCAGTTACGGCTACCGAGATATTGAAATTGTTTAAGGATCCGTTATCTTCTTTGCAGGTGATAAACTCTAAAATGTCAGGATGATCCACCCGAAGCATGCCCATATTTGCCCCGCGTCTGGTACCGCCCTGCTTTACTGTTTCCGTTGACGCATTGTATGCCGTCATGAAGGTAATCGGGCCCGATGCCACCCCGCTGGTTGATTTAACCCTTGAGCCTTTCTCACGAAGCCTTGAAAATGAAAATCCTGTTCCGCCGCCGCTTTGATGTATGAGGGCAGTATCTCGGAGTGTACCGAAAATTCCTGCCATATCGTCCTCTACCGGCAAAACAAAGCATGCGGACAACTGGCCTAAATCCTTGCCGGCATTCATGAGAGTAGGAGAGTTTGGCATAAAATCAAGAGAGGAGATCATATCATAAAATGCACGCGCTACTTCCTTTTCTCCTGGACTTTTGGGATATTTTCGCTCTGCCTTTGCGACAGATAAGGCAACACGCCCAAAAAGCTCTTCCGGCGTTTCTATAACCTTCCCTTTGTCATCTTTTAAGAGATAACGCCTCTTTAAAACCTCCGTAGCTGCCCGAGACAACCTTACCCGTGTTTTTATGTTTGTTTTCATAACTCTCCTTCCTGCCCGCAACAGAAAATTAGCCCCCTCTTTCTGTTAATTTTATTTAAACTTTTATATGTTCCTTACCGCCCAACCACCCAATCCCTAACTGCCTAACTTATGTTTTCCAATTCTTTCTTGAAGCTATCTATCGTTTCAAATGACTTGTATACCGATGCGAAGCGTAAATATGCCACATCATCCAACTCTTTTAATTTGCTTAATACAATGTCGCCCACTTCTGTGCTTTTTATCTTTGTTATCCCCTTTGAATAGATCTCTTTCTCTATCCGGGAAATAAACTCCTCTATCCGAACTTCTGAAATAGGCCTTTTTTCAAGAGCCTTCTCAATCCCGCTTCTCAACTTTTCTTTTGAAAAGATTTCTTTCTGGCCGTCCTTTTTTACGACCACAAGAGTAGCAGACTCAATCCTCTCATAAGTTGTAAACCTGAAGCCGCAAGCTTCGCACTCCCTTCGCCTTCTGATGGTTTGGTCTCCCTCTGCGTTTCTCTTTTCCAAAACCCTTATTTTGTTTGCCTTGCATTCGGGACAATTCATGCTTATCTCGTTTATTAAATTACTCTACCGCTAGCGTTTAGAAAAATGATAAGACGCTAGATATAGCGTGTCAAGACTTTTATTTTTCCACAAGTTTTACCCAATATTTTAAGTACGATTTGGGAAAATTAACACACGGTAGTACACAGGGTTCCGAGACTTTTTCACAAAACAAAAAGCCCCTTGCGGGACTTTTTGAACATTACTTTTTTGAGATTTGATTGAAAATTGTGAATTGAAAATTCGGATTTAGACATTCCTAGATTCCCGCCTGCGCGGGAATGACGGGACAACTATTCCATCCTCTTTCTGATGAACGCCGGTATTTCCAGATCGTCCTCTATCTCATCTTCGAATGTGTCATCTGGCTCAAACATCGTTTTTGAGGTGTCAATGGCACCGACAGATGTCGTCTTCGGTCCCTCAAATCCGGTTGCGATAACAGTAATTTGAAGCTCGTTCGAAAGGCTTGGGTCTATAACCGCGCCAAATATGATATTTGCGTCCGGATCAACTGCTTCAGTAATGATTTTGGCTGCTTCGTCTATTTCGAACATACCTAAATCGTTTCCGCCTGTTACATTAAAAAGGACTCCCTTGGCGCCATTAATTGAAAGTTCAAGAAGCGGGGAGTTGATGGCTTTTCTTGCTGCCTCAACGGCTCTGTTTTCACCGCTGCCCATGCCGATACCCATCAGAGCTGAGCCGGCATCAGACATTATCATCTTTACATCGGCAAAGTCGACATTGATAAGGCCGTGGATGGTGATTAAGTCGGATATGCCCTGCACACCCTGTCTCAAAACATCATCAACAACAGAGAAAGCTTCGAGCATTGTGGTTTTCTTTTCTATAGTTTGGAGCAATCTATCGTTTGGAATAGTAATTAAAGTATCTACGTGCTCATTTAGGTCTTCTATACCTTCATCAGCGGATCTTTTTCTTTTCTCTCCTTCAAAGGCAAACGGCTTGGTTACAAATCCTACTGTAAGCGCGCCAACCTGCCTGGAAATAGATGCCACCACCGGTGCAGCACCGGTTCCTGTCCCGCCGCCTTCACCGCAAGTTACAAAAACCATATCTGCGCCTTTTAGCGCTTCTTCTATATCTTCGCTTGATTCCTCGGCGGCCTTTTTCCCGACTTCGGGATCACTGCCTGCGCCAAGCCCTCTGGTTATGGTCTTGCCTATATGAATTTTCTTTTTGGCCTTGCTGGCCTGGAGGCTTTGCGCATCGGTGTTTACACCTATAAACTCAACGCCCTTTACGCCTGTGTCGACCATTCTGTTTATAACATTGATACCACTGCCGCCTACGCCAACAACTTTTATTTGCGCAAATGATTCCATACTCGGCTTTATTTCAGCCATCTGATTTACCTCCTATTTTGTTTAGATTTCCCAAACATTTAAGTCCAATATTTTTTTCCAACATCCAATGGATTTTATTGTATAGCTTTTTTATACTCGATGCAATACTTTTTTTGTGTTTGTTCTAAATAGTTGTTCATTATAGCCTCAGAAAAGGTTATTTTATCAATTTTGCATTTTAAAAATTTGCTGGTTTTTTAGGGGTTTTTTGTTTCGTTTCCACAAAGTAATGGTAGTGAATTTCCTGCAAAAACTAAAAATAAAAAGACCCGCAAAAAAGGGTCTTTATTCTGAGAAAATATTAGGGCAAAAAAGTCTTGAAAACCTTCCTTATTTTATTTATGGCCACGCCCACCTGTTTGCTGCCGCCCGAGTTCTCTGCTTCTTCAAATTGGTAGAGCATCAGCCCAACGGCCGTAGAAAACCTGGGATCGTATATCTTGTCAACTATTCCCTTGAGGTTGTGCGGTTTGCCGATAATGCAAGGGAGCTTCAGGATAGATTTAGCAACACTGTCTATATCTTCGAGCTTCGCGCCGCCGCCCGTCAAAATGGCGCCCCCGGGAAGCTGCCCATCTCTGTTTATTTTCCTCAGCTCGCCTTTTATAAGCGTAAACATCTCATGCAGCCGCGCTTCTATAATCTCTGCCACATGTTTTCTGGGAATTATACCATCTTCGTTTATATCAATCTCTGATAAATCTATCTTTTCCTTTTCAGTCACTGATTTTGCCAAAGAAGTGCCGTACTTTATCTTTGCTTTCTCCGCCACATCTATAGATGTCCTTAGGCCAATGGCGATATCGTTTGTGATATGCATGGCGCCAATCGGCAGCACGCTTGTATATAATGGCTTTTCATCTTCATAAACTATAATGCCCGTTGTGCTGGCGCCGATATCGAGAACCACGCAGCCTAATTCCTTCTCTCTTTTTGACGCGACAGCCTTTGATGCTGCCAACGGACCTGCGATTATATCTTCTATGGCTATGCCGGCCTGTGAAACGCTTTTTTGCAAATTTTTGACAGCAGGCTGGGAAACCGCGATTATCTGCACTTCTCCTTCCAGCCTTATGCCCGTCATGCCTACGGGATCTTTAACCCCTTCCTGGCCGTCTACGCTGTAAATACGCGGAATAATGTGTAAAATCTCCTTGTTTGTCGGTATTTGTATTGCCTGCGCTGCTTCTTCTACTCGAATAGTATCTTCATATGTCACCTCCTGATTCGCCTTGCCCACGGCAACCACGCCTCTTGAGGTCATTGAGCCAATGTGGCTACCATTGATATTCACCGTTGCGCTATCTAGCTGTATCCCAGCCATGCGCTCCGCTATTTCCATACTTTCTGAGATACCGCTAACCGTTTCCTCTATCTCATTTACAAGGCCTTTCCTGACACCCGTTGTAAATGATGTTCCAAGGCCTATAACATCCAGCGTCCCTTCCTCATTTACCATTCCGACAACACTAGTGATTTTGAAGCTTCCTATATCAAGACCGACATATATTTCTTCTTGCTTTGCCATTTACGTTTTATATTCCAGGTTAACTTATAACTTTGATTATTATATAAACTTAACTGCGCCTTTGCAAACAATTAAGCTAATTTTCAAGTGCCAATTTTCAGTTTTCAATAAATTTTCAATGATGCAATGATGCAATGTAGAATCACTGAAAATTATAAATTGTGAATTAAAAATTCACGCAGTGAGTATATCGTACCCGCGCTTTGTTACCGCAATAGTGTGCTCAAAATGCGACGACATGCCCCCATCGATCGTGCTATAAGTCCAGCCGTCATCCCCAAGCCTTAAATCAAATCCCTTTTCTGCAAGCATAGGCTCAATGGCCAGGGTCATGCCTTCCTTGAGGATTACGCCCGTACCTTTTTTACCAAAATTCGCAATCGAAGGCTCTTCGTGTATTTCTCTTCCTATGCCATGTCCTGCAAGGCTCCGAATCACGGAAAAATCTTTGGATTCAATGTACTTTTGTATCTCGGCCGAAACATCGCCAAGATAAGCGCCATCTTTAATTTTTTTCGCGCCTTTGAAGAATGACTTTTCCGCCGCATCTATCAATTTCCTTTTAATGGGGTCAATTTTCCCAATGCCGAATGTTATGGCGGCATCAGTATTAAAACCCTTGTGCAAGACCCCAAAATCAAGCGACAGCATATCCCCTTCCTTCAAAATTTTGTCTTTTTTGGGCACACCATGGACGATCTCATCATTTACGGAAGCGCAGACATTGTATCCATAGTTCTGGTAACCCCTAAAGGCCGGCATTACCTTGTATTTCAAGCAAAGCCTGCCGACATACTTGTCGATGTCAAGGGTGCTCATCCCGGGACGCGAAAAATCCTTCGCCTCTTTCAAAACGAGAGCTAGGATATGCCCGCCCTCTCGCATTATTTCAATTTCCTTTTTTGTTTTAATGTTGATCATGATTTGTCATCCTGAACTTGATTCAGGATCCAGATTTGTTTATAGATTCCGGATCAAGTCCGGAATGACAGGTGAATTTTGCCAAATCCATTAAACTTTCGCTAAAACCTTATAAAAATCCTGTACCGACTTTAAAATCCTGGCCGTCACCTCATCCATGGTGCCCATGCCATCTATCCTGATTAATTCGCCTTTTCCTTCGAAATAATCGAGCGTCGGCTTTGTGTCGCGCTTAAATATGCCGATTCGCTGCCTTACGCCTGCCTCATCAGTATCGTCCTCCCTTTTGACAAGCTCGCCTCCGCATGGACATTTGCCTTTTCCTATAGCTATGTAACCGCATTTGGGACAGACATACCTCGTGCTAATCCTTTTTAATGCCTCGTCTTCGGAGATGTCTATAGATATAGCCTTAGCGCGAAAATCGTATTTTTTTGCCAGTTTTTTGTATATTTCAAGCTGGCTGGCTGAACGGGGGAATCCGTCAAACAAAATTCCCTCGCTCTCATTTAATGTCTCGATTTTTTCCTCGATGACTTTCTCCACATCCGCGTCAGGCACTAGCTTGCCGCTCTTTTGGATGTCACGAATTCTTTTGTCCGTCTTTGCTTTTTCCCGAAGCAGATTTCCAACCGTAATGTCGGTGAAGTTGTATTTTTCCTTAATTCTCTCTGCTTGCGTGCCTTTTCCTGAACCTTGGATGCCGAACATCAATACGACATTTCTCATTTCAACCTCTCAATTCTTGTGTCATTCCCGCGAAGGCGGGAATCCAGACTTATTAATATAGATTCCCGCCTTCGCGGGAATGACAGAGTTTTGTGTATGCCTTTTCCTCTGCTTTTTCCATTATAGCACGATCTTTTTCTTTTTCATGGTCATAGCCAAGCAGATGCAAGACTCCATGAATGATTGTCTTCTGGGTAGCTTCGGCTAAACTCTCTTCTTTCTCTTTTAATTTTTCAATGTCGGCAAGCGAAATCATTATATCGCCCTCATCGCCGTAATCGAAGGAAAGTATATCGGTCGGGGCATTCTTTTTACGGTATTTTAAGTTCTTAGCCCAAATCTCATCCGGTCCGACAAAGGCAATATTAATTGTTTTGTCATTCTCGACCCCCTTTCCGTCATTCCCGCGTAGGCGGGAATCCAGCCCAACATTAAAAACGACTTCAACTATACTTGCCAAATCTTTTTTAGTTAAGCCGGTTTTTTTAAAATCACCGGAGACATTTACTCGCTTCATATGTAAATATTCAAAATCAAATTTCTAAGTCCCAATCAAGGCTTAAATTAATTAATTTTCAAATTGTAATTTCATTAGACATTGAAAATTGCTGATTAGCCATTTTCACCTAGCTCCTCTTGCAATATCTGCCGTACAGCTCCTCCGTCTGCCTTCTGGCCGATTTCTTTCATTACCATTCCCATGATGCGGCCGAAGTTTTGGTCATCTCCCGCTTCACTGATTTTTTCCCGGATAACCTTTCTAATGTCCTCTTCCGGCATTTGCTCGGGCAAATATGTTTGCAGCACGGCAAGCTCGGCCTTTTCTTTGTCGGCGAGATCGGATCTGCCGCCCTGTTCAAATTGCGAAATGGCATCTTTTCTCTGCTTCGCTTGGGTTGCAACAACCTTTGCCGCATCTTCCTCGCTCAAGCTTCCTTTGGCGGCTATCTCAGCGTTTTTCAGAGCAGTTTTTAGCATCCGAAGTACAGACAACTCAAGCTCTTTTTTGTCCTTGAGCGCCTGTTTCAGGTCATTGTCAATCTGGTCTTTTAGCGCCAAATTTCACCTCGTCTGTCATTCCGGACTTGATCCGGAATCTATATTAATAACTTCGGGATTCCCGATCGGGGTCGGGAATGACAATAATAGCGCAGCCGATTATAGTCCTTTATATAGCTGCTGCTTTATTTTGTAGTCTTTGCGAGCCCTTTTTCGGATCGCTATCTCGCGCTGTTCTCTTTTTGAGAGCGCTTTGGCGTGGTATTGTTTTTTTCTTGCTGTTGTCAGCGTACCACTTTGCAGGACTTTACGATTAAATCTGCGCATCAGATTTTCAAAAGTCTCTTTGTCTTTTCGGATAACAGTCTGCAAATGTATTCACCTCCTTCAAAAGTGTTTTCTTTACTGAGTGACTATAATATCACGTATTTCGCCTTATTTCAAGCTTATTTTTGATTTAAGCTTCCTAGTTTTTTCCCGCCCAAAATGTGCAAATGAAGGTGCTCAAAATCGGCTCTGGCATCTTTTCCGGTATTAATCACGATGCGGTAGCCGGAATCTTTTATGCCCTTGATTTCCGCCGCCTCTCTAGCCCGAACAATTAATCTGCCGAGAAGTTCTTCAGAATCGGCAAGCGAATTTAGAACGATGTGATTTTTCGGTATCACCAGCGCGTGAACTTTAGCTTCAGGATAAATGTTCTCAATAGTCATTATCTCATCATCTTGAAATAGGTAGGTGGCAGGCAATTTGCCGTCTGCGATTTTACAAAACACACAATCTTCTTTTCTTATTTTCTCCATATTTCTCCTTTGATTTAGATTGTAACAGACTAAAAAACACAAAAAAGGTGCAGGGTCTAGACATTTAGGACACTGAAATCTAAATTTGAACCTTCAAATCCTTCTAAACTATTTAAATATTGTAGTGGTGTTTTGTTGGCCAA
>JAJYFH010000022.1 GCA_021791015.1 bacterium
GGTTTCAATAATTTCTTTGTTTTCATCATAAAGGACAACCCCGATCCCCGCCGGCCCCGGATTGTTTCTCGCCCCCCCGTCTGTGTAGATAGTTAGTTTATTCATAAATTATTTTCTGGTCGGGGTGACAGGACTTGAACCTGCGGCCTCACGCACCCCATGCGTACGCGCTAGCCAACTGCGCCACACCCCGGTATCAATTTGAAATTAAAATTCATATTCAAAATCAATTGAACGTCTAGGCATTATAGCATTTCTTGCTTAGAAAATGAAGGTTGTAAAACCAAGAAATGCCATTAATCTCTGAGTTATTTGAAAGATAAAACCAAAGATATTTAGTCCGGGGTTCAGAAAACTTATAGCTATCAGGCCAAGCAGCAGCATCGGACCATACATTTCCAACTTATTCAGGTCAACACTTCTGGGCAGGAAATAGTAAAGCACCTTCGACCCGTCAAGCGGCGGGATGGGGATGAGATTGAATATCATAAGAATTATATTGATAAAGACGATGGCAAAAATGAAGTAATAAAAAATCGATGAGGGATCGACGAGCTTCAGAGCCACGGGAATAGAAAAAATAATGGCAATCACAAGATTCGAAGCAGGCCCCGCCAAGGAAACGAGCGCAGAGTCAAGCCTCGGGTTTTTCAGGTTGCTGTAATTTATCTGAACCGGCTTTCCCCACCCTATTCCGACCAGAAAAATCGCAAGCGTACCGATCGGATCGAGATGGTGCAGAGGGTTTAATGAAATTCTGCCCATGTATTTTGCCGTCGGGTCGCCTAAGCGATTGGCGGTCCAGGCATGCATAGTTTCATGGACTGTAATAGCGATCAAGAGCGACGCTACTAAGAAAATAAATAGGGTGGGGCTTTGGGAAAGTATTGATAACATGATATTGGTGTCATTCCCGCGCAGGCGGGAATCCAGAATTTTATTTATATAGATTCCCGCCTGCGCGGGGATGACAAAGGTAGGGTTGGAATAATATAATTTGGTAATTTGGAATGGGAATACAGAATATAGAAAGCAATATATGCGCTAAATTCGAGATTCACTCATTCTCATTCAAGATTCAAAATACTAAATTCCAAATTCTTTAAATTGACTTTCGTACTTGGATATGGTAACATTTATGGGTTAGTTTATCAATTATGTTTATTCTAATTTAGATTCTGGTCAAGCCAGAATGACAAGGAACAAAAAATGTCAGTAATATGTCAAGTTTGCGGCAAAAAGCCTTTGACAGGCCACAACGTCTCCCACTCCCACAGGAAAACAAAGAGACGCTGGCTTCCCAATATCCAAAAAACGGTCATTATGGTTGAAGGCAAAGAACAAAAAGTCAAAGCCTGCGCCAGATGCATAAAGACCCAATCAAAAATCCGCTAAGTAGCGGATTTTTCAATTTACAATTTTTAATTTTTAATCAAGGATCAATGCTTTAATACAAAAACAAACAAGGACACACCTTGTAAAATGCGGGGGCAAGAAATGTCCTTGTTTTGAAATGCTGATTTCTTAAAATTCAAATCTTATCTTTGCGGGCTATCGGTTCGAAAAGCAAGTCTGGGAGTGAACGACCCTTTAAAAAGAATTTTGTTTGAGCTTGCGAGTTAATTTTTTTAAAGATGAGAGAACGAACCAGGCGACACTTTGAGAGACCGCTTAAGCCGCGATTTTTACTATACTTTTTCTAAAAAAGTAGAAAGTGAAAATTAAATTTTAGCTTCTAGGTCAGGCTTGGGGTGAGGAAACGGATTCTGGACAAGCTCGCCTCGCTGAGTCGAAGCAGGCCAGAATGACGCAATGAATTAGCTTTTGAGCACCACAACCTTCATCTCTTCCGGCAGGTCTTTTTTTGCAACCTTAAGCCTGTCTAAGGTTTCCGGCGTTTCGCCCATTTCTTTAATAAACTTGTCGACTGGATCAAGCGGAATATCAATGCCTGTGTCTTTGTAGTGCATCGGGATAACTACCTTGGGGCCGATATCGTTTACGACCTTGACGGCGGTTTTGGCATCGATTGCATAAGTTCCCCCAACCGGCACCATCAGGATATCAACCCCGTCAACTTTCTCCAGTTGTTCATTATCGAGCTCCACTCCCAAATCACCGAGGTGGCAAATCACAACCCCATCTATTTCCATGGTGAAAATGGTATTATTGCCTCGCTCTTCTCCCTTTGAATCGTCATGAAATGATTCAATACCTTGGAAAAAACTCTCCTTAACCTCGTATTCGCCCGGCGAGTCAAGAAGCAGAAAATCTCCCTTCACACCCTCCTTGTAGTTATGGTCTTGATGCTGGTGACTTATCGTAACCACATCCGCTTCAACTCTTGGCATCTTTTTGGCAATTTTAGAATGATTATAAGGATCAGTTACTACCGTCAAGTTTTTTCCGGCGATTTTAAAGCATGAATGCCCTAAATGACTAATTTCCAATTTTACCTCCTTTTAGATTAGACTGTTTGATAGCTGGCCATTCTTTGATTATAACATGAATGCTTGATGCTACAGGAACTGCCAAAATTACCCCGATGATACCAAACAGCTTTGCCCCTATCAGCATAGCTGTGATGATAATAACAGGATTTAAACCAACTGCTTTTCTCATAATTTGAGGGACCAAAACATGGTTTTCCGCCTGTTGAACAAAAATATAAAAAACAGTAACTATGATAGCCATAATGGGGCTGATAAATAAGGCGACAATGACTGCAGGAATAGCACCAAGTACGGGACCAACCATTGGTATAAGCTCTGTAAATGCCGCTACAAGAGCCAAGATGGCAGCATAGGGAATGTGTATAATCCAAAGCCCGATGAAAGTGGCAAGCCCGACGCTAAACGAGAGCAAAAGTTGCGCCCTGAACCAAAGGCTAACCTTTCGTGTTATGTTACCAAAAATCTTTGTGAATATCTGCCGACGGCTTTCCGGTACGAAGGCGGCAACCGTTTGTTGCATACCATTCTTGAGCGACAAGACATAAGCGCTGATGACAAAGACTACAACAAAGGATCCGATACCCGAAAAGATTCCAAAAACTTTACTGTAAACCACCCCTATCTGCCAATTTTTAAAAATCATAGGCAGGCTTTGAAGAAAACTATTAATCTGGTCTTGATACTCTTTTGGCCACGAAGATATTATGTTCTGTATATCACCGGCATAAATGTCTTTATTGGCAATTAGAGTGCTCACCTGCCGGCTTACTACGGGCGCGATGATGCTAATCAGTGCAAGAACAGCCGCTATAAAAAGCAGGTAGATTGAAAAAACTCCGATCCACCTGGGAAATTTAAATTTCTTCTGCAGTTTGTCAACGGCAGGCTCAAGTGCCGCCGCTATGATAAAGCTAATGACCAAGAGAATCAGGACGTCGCGAATCAGGAAAAGGAAAAATACAAAGAGTAAAATCCCGATTACCTTCAAAACCGCATATGTTGATATGTCAAGTTTTACTGTTTCCTTTTCCATTTAGCCTTCTTGTTCTTCTTTTTTGATAGATGTTTTGAGGCCTTTTGCCTCGCCTGTTTCATCTACGTAATCAATCAGGACATCTTTTGGGCTTGCCATTATTTCAGTCATAAACCTATCAAACATTACTTTTCTGGTTTCGAACTCGTCTAGACTCATGAGTGAGAAGTTGACCTCCTTTTTCGCCTCTTTCTCAAGCTGGGCGACAAAGGTTTTGAGTCTTCGCCTGTTTACCTTACCCACTATGAAAAAGTCTACGGGTGAGGAGTTGTCCTTAACAAAATGTCCCATGAGCGCGGCATATGAGACATCACCCAAGCCTTTGATTGCCTTTATCATATCTTTTTCGGCGCTGACCGGCTGCTTGCTTGCCGCCTTGGTAAAGATTTTTTTGAGCTCAGGATATATGTCGGCCTTTTTGTTGGCCTTATAGTAAAGCTTGCCTTTCTTGCCCTGGCTTACCACTATGTCTAAAGCCTTTAGGTTTGCCAGTTCCCTTCTGACGGAGTTAATCTGTTCGTTTATAGTCCTGGTTATCTCTCTGACATAATATGATTTATCTGCATTATTTAAAAAGAGAGATAGAAGTTTTGCCCGGGTTTTTGACCCAAAAAGTTTCTCGTACACTTTTCTTACTCCTTGTTTAGTAGAAGAAGTTTAGCACAAAGCGGAAAGTTTGTAAAGAGTTTTATGGGTAAATTGTTCAAATAAATTGTGCGTTAGGTAACTAGGAAATTAGTTAAGCAGGTTCTGTGCCCTATTTACCTATGCACCTAATTCCTAATTAACTTAGCAACTGCCTCCTTGAAAAGCTCTCCGCGCTCTTTGTAATTTTTAAATAGTCCGAATGAGGCGCATCCCGGAGATAACAGGACCACATCACCAGCTATTGCGATTTTGTTTATCCTCTCTAACAGATCATTCATGTCTTTATATCCTTCTATAATGTCTGCTTGAGGGTTTGCCCGAAGAATCTTTTTCTTGATCTTGCCGGAAACGGCGCCTATTAAAAATACCGTTTTTGCCTTATTGGCGATAACCCGTCCCATTTCCTTATAATCTGCGCCTTTATCGCTCCCCCCGGCGATAAGGATAATGGGATTATCAAAGGATTTGAGAGCGGCGATGGTGGTTTCAGGGGTGGTGGCAAAAGAATCATTATAATACTTTACACCGCCTATTTCGGCCACAAACTCAAGCCTGTGCTCTAACCCTTGAAAATTTTTTACAATTTCCCGGATTGAATCTAAACCGGCACCTCCCAGATACGCAGCTGCAACCGCCGCGCAAACGTTTTCTAGGTTATGCCGGCCCCTGAGCTGCAACTCACTAAATGAGGCAATTTTTTCTTCGCTTTCTTCTGTACTTAAAATAATGTCGTCATTTTTGTTAACATAGCAGCCTCCACCAATATTGTCATTCCTATCATTTTCGTCATTCCCGTAACCCCCTCTGTCATTCCCGCGCAGGCGGGAATCTATCCCTTTCTGGATTCCCGCCGGAGCTTTACCCTCGACCCGATCGGGGGCGGGAATGACGGGAGAAAGAGTTGAAACCCACCATATTTGCCCTTTTGTTAATTCCCTAAACGAGTTTGGAGTTTCGTAATCGATATTTATAACAGCAAAGTCATCTTCTGTTTGATACTGAACAACCGACTTTTTAGCGTCGACATATTCTTCCCTGTTTGCGTGAACATCTATGTGGTCTTGGGTAATATTTAAAACAACTGCAATATTCGGACTTCTGTCCAAATCCATGAGCTGAAAGCTGGAAAATTCAAGCACTGCGATCGAGTCCTTTTGCAGCTTATCAACAAATGTAATGGGCGGAACTCCTATGTTTCCTCCCAAGAAAACATCCTTGCCGCTTGCCTTCAACGCTTCATAAATCAAGCTTGATGCCGTACCTTTTCCCTTCGTGCCGGTTATACCAATGGTTTTGCAAGGGCATATCTCCATGAAAAGCCGAGTTTGGCTCGTTACCTCGACGCCTCCCTTTTTCGCTTCAACTAGTTCCGGATTGAAGCAGGAAATTCCAGGAGACCTAAAGATCACATCATAATCTGTCACAGAGTCCAGGTAATTTTTACCCAAAATAAGCTTTGTGTTGTCATTCCCGCGAAAGCGGGAATCCAGAGTTTTATTTGTATAGATTCCCGCCTGCGCGGGAATGACGGAGAAATTGGCATCAGCTATATCTGCCTGGATTCCATGTTTTCTCAAATACTCAAAAGTGGTTCTGCCCTCCAGGCCGAATCCCGCTATTAATATTTTCTTGCCTTTATATCTCTTTAACATTATTTTATCTCTAAAATGAACATGGCTATCAAAATGATCGAGCTAAGCCCCATGAAAACCATGGCCAGTGTTCCAAATATTTTAACCCAAGCGGGATTGGTATGCTGTCCCATAATTTTTCGGTCATTGCCGATTCTAAAGATAAAGAAAAGCAAAATGGTAGCTATAATCCCGTTTATAACCGCTGCATAGTAAAGAGCGGCGATCGGATTTATGCCAATAAAATTCATGCCAAGACCAATCAAAGTAGAAACTGCAATAACACCATAAAAGCCATACGCCTTTTTAAATTTCAAATTTAAACCCTCTTTCCATTTCAAGACCTCAGAAATAGCATAAGCCGAAGCCCCTGCAAGAACAGGAATAGCAAGAAGACCGGTACCCAATATGCCCAAAGTAAATATTAAATAAGCAAAGTTGCCGGCTAGTGGTTTGAGAGCTGAAGCCGCTTGTTCGGCTGTCTCGATATTTGTTATGCCATTTTTAAAGAGTACATAAGCAGTAGTAATCACGATAAAAAGGAAGGTGATATTAGCAATAGACATGCCGGAAACAGTATCTTTTCTCATCTCATGTATTTCTTCATTTATAACAGCAATATGATGGTCGGATAAAACTCCCTGATCCCGTTCTTCCTCCACCTCCTGATAACTCTGCCAGAAAAAAAGATATGGGGAAATAGTGGTACCAATAACTGCAATGTTTGCAGTCAAAAATGCTGTACTAAATTGAAATTTCGGCACAGCCAGAGACTGGATAACTGCCACCCAATCAGGCTTAATAATGATACCCGTAATTAAATATGCGGCCAGCGATAAAACCAGCCACTTCAAAATTTTTGCATAACGGTGATATGAAACAAAAACCTCAAGACCGATTATTAAAAGAGTAAATAAAATAGCTGCAATATAGAAATTTATGCCCAATATCATCCTGACTGAGGCCGCGATTGCCCCGATATCAGCCCCAATATTTATGGTATTTGCAATAATCAAGAGCACAATCAAAACAAAAACCACTGGATTTGAAAATTTCTTCTTGAGCGCTCCTGCCAGTCCCTTTCCTGTCACGATTCCTATCCGAGCACAAGTTTCCTGAGCCGCCGTCATCATTGGAAGCAGATAAAGAGCCAACCAAGCAAGGCCAAGACCAAACTTAGCGCCAACGGTTGAATATGTACCAATACCCGAGGGATCATCATCAGCCGCTCCGGTTATAATCCCCGGCCCAATTCTTTTCAAAAAACTTTTTTTGTGGACTTCTCTTTCTTCTTTCGGTTTGGATAAAAATTGTTTTAAACCTTTTTCGGTGACAAATATGCGACCGTTTTTTATCTCTGATTCAAGCCCATGTTTAAGAATCAGATGGCCGACGTAACGGATTGGTACACCCAGTTCTTTTTCGGCCTGTCTTAAAGAATAAAGTTTAGGACTTTTACTATTTCTGAATTGTTTTTTCTTATTTAAAGTAGTCATGTTTGAGAAAAGTTAGCCTCATTCCCATTCGGAATAACTTCAATCCACGTTTGGCCAGCATCAAACTTCACCTCATTTCCACTTGAGTCTTTGAAAATCGTTTGGCTGGCCCTGTCTGCCTTCTCCCATGTACCCTCGATTTGTTTGCCATCTATATAAAATAGCGCTCGGCCCGAACCAATTGTTCCGATATGAGTGGTAGCCTCGTTGTATCTGGTTAGCCCATATGAGAAGGTTGTAAACTCTACAACAACATTTTTGGGCGCTATCTGCTTGCCCGTCACCTTATCTTTAAATGGCACACCGGCCAGACTCCTCAACCATTCGTTTGAGCCTCTGTCATATGTATAAACCGGATCATACTCCGGACCGGAGAAATGAACCGTGAGAGTAGCTGATGCCGGTCTTTCGACAAGGGGTGCATCAGCCTTGAAATCTAGACCGTTAAAGTTGCTCGTTACCGGATAATGATGCGCAAGACCCGCAGCGCGAAGCTTGGCGGTAGTGGTATAAACATTATGAGGAGCATATCTGGAGTTGTCCCGCCAAAAGTATGTGGCATTGAAAAACTGATTGATATCCTGGATGTTGTAGGGACCGATTAAGTCAAGGGCGTCTACATTACCGCCGACATGAGCCAGAAGAGCATCATATTCGCTCGCCCAATCAAGAAAATAGGTGCGAACCGATCTGACGGGACCAATCTCTGAAGATTCGTTTTCCTGATAAAGAGCCAGAAATCTGGTGATACCGCCTTCGGCAATTGTTTCATACACAATGCTTGCCTTGTCCAACCCCGACTGCGGCCTGGCATCAGGATGATTTTCGACAACAACTGCCAGTATTTTCTTTTCATTGACGGACGGGTCGACTTTGATGCCCTCAAGCTTTGAGGTCACCCTGGTATCTTTGGTGGTCGTAGTCGTCAAATGGATTATTTTTTGAACCGGCAATTCTTTAGGCGCGGTAACGGCAAGGTAGATTAAAACTCCGCCAACCACAATCAAAACGGAAGCCATCAAGAGAAAGTACTTGTTTTTAAAAAGTTTTTTTAAATAAGCTCCAAAATGTCTAAGCTTTGCCATGTAAGAACATTCTACAATATAAAAAGACTTCCGAGAAGAAGTCTTTTAAGAAACTCTATTCGCTTTTTTGTTCTTGCTTATCTCCGGCTGGTTTTTCTTCACCTGTACCTTCACTTGTTTCTCCAGCCTCCTCACCGCCTTGTTCTGCCTCAGGCATTTCGCCTTCTAGAACCGGTTCCTCGAGCTCTGCCAGTTCCTCCTCGCTTCTTGGCGCTTCTACAAATGCCAGTGTTTCTTCCGGATCGTCCTTTACCTCAACCCCCGGAGGCAATTTAATGTCGCTGATATGCAGCACGGACTCAAAATC
>JAJYFH010000023.1 GCA_021791015.1 bacterium
AATTATTTGCTAGAAATACTACTCCTAAAATTAAAAGTATCAGGCCGAAAAACGGGCTTCTGCCATATATTTTAAACCCTTCTGATACCAGTTCTTTTTTATCTTTCCTAGTTATCTGGCCTTTTTCTTCCATTGCCAGCTGCGAGCGCTTGTCCTTCGGGTTTTCGGGAATAATAATCCATGCCACAAGATATGCCCACACGCCTGCTCCTCCGGCAAAAGCAAACAAGACCCAGATCAGGCGAACTATTCCCGGATCCACATTGAAGTATTCGGCCAGCCCCCCGCACACCCCGGCGATAACCCTGTTGTCACCAGTCCTGTATAAAGCTTTCTTGCTCATAAAAAATTGATGTAAATCCTATGACAAGTGAGATTATAGCCGATTTTAGTTCAAATAGCAATCGCTAAAGACTTGCCCGGAGTTCAAAAACGAAATGCACCACTTAGGGTAAAATAACATTAACCTAAAGTGGAGGCAAAAGTGGTCAAGAAAGGACATCTAACACATGGGGAAAGAGAGAATATTTTTCTCTATCTAAATCAAGGGTATTCAAATAGAGAGATTGGAGAAAGGATTGGAAGAAGCCATACAACAATCGGAAGAGAAATTGAAAAGAACAAAGGCCCTGATGGAAAATACCTTCCCTCTCTGGCCCAGAAAAAGTCACTGGAAAGAAAAACTCTGGCAAACAAACAAAACCCTCTTAAAAACAAAAGAACCTTAAATTATACAAAAGAAAAGCTCCAAGAAGGATGGTCTCCGGAACAAATATCGGGAAGGATAGGAAAAGATGTTTCAGGATTTTCCATAAGCCACGAAGCCATTTACCAATATATTTACGCCAAAGAAAACAAGCATTTGGGTTTGTGGGTTTACCTAAGGAGAAAGCAACCGGCAAGAGTCGAAAAGGAAGGCCGAAAATCAAAAAGAGAGATAATACCAAACAGGACATTCATTGATGAAAGGCCGAATCACGTAGAAACAAGAAAAGAAATCGGCCATTGGGAAAGCGATCTTATGGAGGGGAAAAAGAGCGATAAGCCGGCAGTGTCGGTAACCACAGAAAGAAAGTCGAGGATGACCATCCTTTCAAGGGTAGAATCAAAGGAAGCTAAAGCAAAGGCCGAAGCCACAATTCGGCAGATGCAAAAGTTACCGCCCGGTTTTAGAAAAAGCATCACCTTTGATAACGGCAGTGAGAACGCCAGGCATGAAGAGATGGCTGAGGCATTGAATCTTAAAACATATTTCACGCATCCTTACCATTCATGGGAGAAAGGAACAGTTGAAAACATGATCGGTTTAGTAAGGGAGTTCTTTCCCAAGAGAGAGTCTTTGGAAGATATTACTCAAAGAGAGTTGAACCTAGCAGCCCAGCTATTGAACAACAGGCCGAGAAAATGCCTTGGCTTTAAAACACCTTATGAGGTATTCTATGGAGAACTTAATGGTGCGTTTCGGAGTTGAATTCACATGCAGTTGTCTTTACCAGAATCTGATTTGCTCTATTTCTAACTTTATCGTAATCGTAATCCTCACCAGCTACTTTGTACGATGCGCAGGCGTTACCGAAAGCAACCGCCTTCACCAAATCTTTTGTTTTTAAATACTCCGCCATAAATCCGACTGAAAATGTATCTCCGGCGCCGCCAGGATCGCCTCCAACCGGAAAAGAGGGGACGTTTTCAAGCGCCAAACCTTTTCGGGCAATAATAGTTTCTTTCGCTCCTCTTGTATAAAGAACTATTGGGAATCCATTTTCGGCAAGATTTTGTATTTTTTCTTCCTCGGTTCTAACATCCTTGTCGAAATCAATATTCTCCAGATCATCCTCGCTGATTTTCAAAATATCTACCTTGTCCCTAAACTCATCGATGGTATCCCAGTGCACCTGATTTATCAAATGATATCCTTCCTCATCTTTTTTGCCGAACTCTCTGGTCATGCCGCCCAAATCAAGTAAAATGGTTCTGTCTTTAAAAATTTCCAAAGTCTGGCTTGAAATCTCATAAAAGCCAGGCGAGAAAATTACAGCCTTTGACCCTGGAACCTCTTCAAAATCTTCGATGGAAATTGGCTCTTTAATGTAATCCTTCATTCGAAATTGGCGTTTGCCACGATAATCGTTATAAAAATTGTTGCTGACTTTTCTTGGAATTCTTCGAATATTTATGCCTTGAGATCTTAGCTCTTCTACACCCGGTTCGATATCATCGGCGCCTATTGTAATGATTTCTGCCGGAATGTTTAAAGCTAACGCAGTCCTAGTACCATAAGCCACGCCGCCACCAAACCGCTCACGTATACCGTCGTGATATTTGGCAACAGAACGCGTCATCGAACCAATTAGCAGCAATTTTGGTTTCTGTTTCATAAATATCTAAGCAACTCCTTAACCAGTTCTTGGTTTCCGCAAATTAAAGGATATTTCTTTTTTAAATTATCTGTCTCATACTCCAGTTCTTTTCCTCCCAGATCCAAAACAACGCCACCGGCTTCCTCGATTACAAGCTTTGCCGCCGCAACGTCCCATATGGCGCCGCCTTTCGCAATATGTGCCTGAAATTTGTTTTCAGCCACCGCTGCCATAGATAGAATTAGCGTTCCTTGCTCTCTTATTCTTAAAATATGGGGAGTTAAATCAATTGCAATTTGAAACATCTCTATTGACTTTTGGGGGTTTGAATTAGAATTAAATGAAACAAAAGATTCCCTAAAAGGTTTTTCTTTTATTTTCAATATCTCTTTTTGGCCGTTTTCTATCTTTGCAACCCCCTTGCCTTTTTCGGCAAAGTAAATTAAATCTTTCAAGGGATGGCGTATAAAACCAACTTTTACCTCTCCTTCAACCATATAGGCGATGGAGATCGAAAATCTATCGGTGCCAAAAACAAAACCCGAAGTTCCATCAAGCGGATCAATGATAAATGTGTGTTTGGCAGGCTTTAGCCCTGCTTCCTCTTCTGTAATGAAACCGATTTCCGCTTCGTTAAACCCTTTTCTTTTCATGCCTGCCAGCAAATGTTTAATAATCGCCTTTTGGCTATTTTCATCTGCTTCCGTCACCACATCCGCCAAAGACGTTTTCGCTCTAACCTCAATGTCTTTTTTATAAAGCTTTTTAATTTCTTGGGCGCCTTTTTCGGCGGCTTCTGAAAGAAGTTCAAACATGCCTTTCCTTTCGCATTTCTAATGATTAATTATACTACTTGCACTCTGCCCAGTTTTGGCCGGTTTCAGCCACCGCCGTAATGGGCACGGACAGTTTAATGACATTATCCATCTTATCGCAGACAAAGTCAGTCACTTTTTTTACATCGCTTTCCGGAACCTCAAAGACCAGCTCGTCATGAACCTGTAAAAGCATCTCGGTGTCAGGCGAGATTTTCGGCAGATCTTTGGCAATTTCGATCATTGCTAACTTAATTAAGTCCGCCGCTGTGCCTTGAATCGGCATATTGAGCGCCATCCTCTCGGCCTGGCCTCTCACGGCAAAGTTGTTGGAGTTTATCTCGGGAAGGTAGCGGCGCCTACCGAAAAGCGTCTCCACATATCCGACTTTTTTAGCCACTTCAATAATTTCCTCGGTGTATTTTTTGATACCTTTATGAATGGCAAAATATTTTTCTATAAAATCAGCGGCTTCCTCGCGGCTCATGCCGGTGGACTGTTTGAGCCCGTGCGGAGAAACACCGTAAATGATACCGAAGTTGACCGCCTTGGCGTTCCGGCGCATATTTGGCGTCACTTCGCTTTCCTTAACCCCGTAAACTTTGGCGGCCGTCGCTGTGTGAATATCCTGGTCGGCTTTACGGAAAGTTTCCGTCATTACTTTATCGCCGGAGATGTGAGCGATGATGCGAAGCTCTATCTGGGAATAATCAACGCAAAGCAGTTTTTTGTCCTTCGGGGCGACAAACGCCCGGCGAATTTCCTTGCCCTCACTTGTTCTGATGGGGATGTTTTGGAGGTTTGGATCGCTCGATGATAATCGTCCGGTGGCCGTGATGGCTTGATTAAAAGAGGTGTGGATCCGGCCGGTTCTTACGTTTATGAGTTCCGGCAAAGTGTCGAGGTAGGTCGATTTTAGTTTCGTTAGTTCCCGGTACTCTGAAATCTTGGCAATAATCGGATGCGTTCCGGCCAGCTTCTCCAGCTCTCCGGCACCTGTTGAATATCCGCCGCTTTTTAGCTTTTTCAATTCGCGCGGATCTTCAATCTTATCCTGCAATTTTAATTTCTCAAACAAAATAACTTGAAGCTGGGAAGGGGAGTTGATGTTGAACTTACTCCCGCCGAGTTTATGGATATCGCCCTCAAGCTTTTCAATCCGTTTTGCCAATTTCTTCGAGCTTTCCTTTAATACCTTTGGATCAATTAGAACGCCAGTCATTTCCATCTCGGCCAAGATCGGGATGAGAGGGGCTTCGATTTTTTCATACAAATCCTTTTGGCTTTTTTCGGCCAACTCCTGGCGCAAATGATGGAAAAGCCTGAGGGCCACATCGGCGTCTTCGCAAGCGTACTTGTACGCATCTTTAATTTCCGCATCTTTAAAGTTAATTTCGTTTTTGCCGCTGCCGATAACCTCCTGGATGTGAATCATTTCGATGCCAAGTTCTGAAAATGCCACATCATCCAGCTTCGGAGAGCGCAGGTTTTGATTTAGAAGATATGCCACGATCATGGTGTCAAAGAAAAATCCCCGCAGCTTCACACCGGCACCGGCAAAAACAGTGTAGTCATATTTCAAGTTGTGCCCGACTTTTTGGATCTTCGGATTCTCCAAAATCGGCCTTAGTTTTTCCAGCACCAAATCTCTCGGCAACTGTTTCGGATCCAATTCGCCCTTGTCATTCTGGCTTGTCCAGAATCCTTCACTTTTCACTTTTAACTTTTCACTTTTAACTTTTTCGTGCCCAACAGGAATGTAATATGCCTCGCCTTCTTTTTTGGCAAGCGAAATGCCTACCAAGTTCGCATCAACAGCAATTTGAGAATCGGTTTCGGTGTCGACGGATATGCACTTTTCTTTTGCAAAATCTTTGACTAATTTGTCGAGGTCTTTCTCATCGATAATAATTTTGTAAGTGGCTTTTTCGATGTGAATTTTGTCCTGCTTTGGCTCTTCTTCGGCAAAAAGGCCTTGTTGGATCTGCTCTTTGGGCAACCTATTTAAAAGGGATTTAAATCCAAGTTCCTGAAAAATGGCAAAAACTTTCTGGCGATCAAAGTCATGAGTACAACACTCTTCAAGGTTCAGTTTAAGCGGCACATCGCAGACAATTTTCGACAGTCTTTTGGACAAGATAGCGTCATCTTTACCCGCTTCCAGTTTAGTTTTTAAGGCTCCTCCGATTTCATCCAGGTTTTTGTAAATATTTTCAATCGAGCCATACTTGGCAATCAGCTTTTTGGCCGAGACATCGCCGATACCGGCCACTCCTGGTATGTTGTCCGACGGATCTCCGCGAAGAGCTTTGTAATCGACAAATTTGTCCGCTCCAAAACCGTATTTTTCCTCCACCGCCTTCTCGTCATACAAAATGGTATCGGAAAAACCGCGTTTCATTGTGTAGACTTTCGTTTTATCGTTAACTAACTGAAGTTCATCCAGGTCACCGGTCACAATGATGGTCTCCATATCTTTTGGCACCTCGCATGAAAGAGTGCCGATGACATCATCCGCCTCAAACCCCTCCTTTTCAAAAATGGGAATGTTTAGCGCCTCGGTTACCTCGCGGACCCGCTCAAACTGTTCATACAAATCATCCGGACCCTTTACCCTTGTTGCCTTGTACTCTTTGTACTCTTTGTGGCGAAATGTCGGCGCAGCCATATCGAAAGCCACCGCCACGTAATCAGGCTTTAGCTCTGCCAAAACCTTTAAAACCATGGACGAATAGCCGTAAACAGCATTTATCAGCTCGCCTTTCTTGGTCGTCATCGGCGGCATGGCATGATAGGCGCGATGGACGATGGCATTGCCGTCAAAAACCACAAATTTCTGCTTTTTCATAGATTAATTTTAGCACGTAAATCAGTTGCAAACCATGTCTTTTCAGCCCAAGAATCTCAGAGACAGTAACTTTAAATCATAGGCTACTTCGCTAATACAGTTTAGAGTAGTGCTGGCAACAGACTCAAAATCCGACACCAGATGTCGGATTTATTCAGCAATAAAAAAAATGGAAAAGACCCAAAAACCCTGGTCTTTGGGCCCGGGTGGGCGCCGCGTCGCGACGCCCACAATGTTGTTGCTTATTCCAAGGCGGGTTGGCGGGAAAAGACGTTGTCTTGTCTCTTCTCGACATAGCCGCAATGATTGCAAGTACGCGCATAGATGGTATAAGTCCCGAGAGGAGGTTCATCGTAAGGCACACCATTTCGTCCGCGCCTCAGAACTCCTTCCCCTACCAGTTCCCAGTCACCAGGGTCGTGTGTCCAGCGATTGAAAATCTTATTGCCCGTTCTCTGGCATCCTCGCACATATGTCACTATTCTCACCGCCTTTCGAATCCTGCTTTGATTTATACCCTAAAAGTATTGCCAGGCGGTCGTTTATATCAGGACACTGGCATTTTGAAACCTCTTGATTGCAACGGGTACAGCAACAGATAGCCATCGCTCTCACCTCCCATTAGGAAACATTTGCGACCTGTAGCCAGTGCATTTAAAGGTGAAAACCATACCATGATGACACTGACAGTTTTTACCAGAAGCTGCATCCTTATGATGACAAGCTTTGGCGGCGCCCTCATGAACGCAGACAGATTGTTCTTTCATTCTAATTCTGGCCCTTTGCCACAGATCATAATCGTCTTGTTCATTATGAAGAACAGGACGATTAAGTTGGTGACCTCGGAGTTCACCCTGATAATACTTTTCCATCACTCACCGCCTTTCTGATTCTTGCCACAACAAGTATTCACAGAGGCGTTTGTCGACAAGCTTGTTGAGGGCGTCAAAGCCCCAATAGAAAGCCTCACACCGATCCCAAGGATTTTTCCTTCTGCATTGGGTGAAGATTTCCCATCCGTAGTGAGAACACACCCTGCAACATGGCATGATGTCTTCCCAGATCTGATGCCTGACGTCCTCTGTTTGGATACTTGCTACCATCACTCACCGCCTTCCATATTCTTCCGGAAATAGCGCCCGCATTATTCTATATGTCTCCGGGCACTCTTTTTTGAGTTTACGATGCTTCCGGGCCTCCCATACACAAGCTACAATCAAGCTCAACACAAAGTAGGAGAGGACAATCAACACTACAATTTCACCCGCATTCATCGCTCACCGCCTTTCCGTATGCTTGGCATTTGCCGGATTATAGATGCAATATCCGACATTTTCCTCCTGGCATCTTGCATTCTTCGGCGACTTTGGGTGAATGCAATCACCGCCTCTGTCATGTTGGCACTTCTTGGGATCTGTTTCCCGGACCAGCAGGTTATCCATCGCTTCCTCCTTAGCAAGTTGCAAAAAGAGAGCCAAACTGCGCCCTCTCCCATTTTTGTCATTACGCCTGCATCATAGCACAAAGACGGCCAGATTTCAATTTTTTCGTATTGTACAACAACATATTGAACACCTCTTAAGCTAAAATTAAGAAGGAGGTAAAATATGAGAGTAGAACCATCAGAGATCATAAAAAGACTTAAGGCTAATGACGGGATGATTAGAAAGACTGCAAGAGAGCTAGATATCAGTCCCGGAACTGTCATTAACTGGCAGAAAAGAGCCATCAGCGGGAGCCAAGGCTTGAGATATCTGGCAACAAGCGTTAGACGTCAATCCACCCGCCCCAAGACACGAAGAGCAACTAAACTTAAAGCAGAAGTACAAGACCAGATAGTTGCAATCAAAAAGGAGACGGGCTTTGGCGCTAGAAAAATCACCGCTCTTGTTAATCCTGAAGCGCACTACAATACGGTTCACGCATTCTTAAAGCAAAAAGGACTTACTGCGCCAAGCAAAAATTACCGAAGACCTCGGTATCAGGAGACTACTCATATGTATTTAAAAAACGCACTCATACCCGGTAAGCTTCAAATGGACGTTAAGTATGTAACTCCTGAGCTTTCAGGGCTAGTTCATACCGCCTATCTTTACGCTGTAATGGACATTTGGAGCCGATACAAACAGGGAGTAATCTTACCGCTTCTTGATCAGAGGCTTGCCATTGAAGCCTTAAAACAAATTGCACCAAGCCTGCCTTTTAAAGCAGATTTTGTCCAGACTGATAATGGCCTTGAGTTCCAGAAATCGTTTTTCGATTTCGTAAAAAATGATCTCGGCTGGGACCATCATTACATCCATAAATCCAGCCCTAATGAAAACGCCGTTATCGAAAGGTCGTTTCGGACCGATGAGGAAGAATTCTTTTGGAGAATGGAAGAAGCACCAAAAGATCTTTTTGAACTGAATATGCGCTACCGGAAATATTTAAAATTCTACAACGAAGTCAGACCGCATCTGGGTATTGATCTAATGACACCACTGCAGAAACTTCAAAGTGTTCAATAAGTTAATTGTACAGTAAG
>JAJYFH010000024.1 GCA_021791015.1 bacterium
GGCCTACACATATGAGGGTATTGCCTACTATGTCTCAAATAGCTCCACAAGCGCTGCTCCCGTATACCGTTTTTGTAATAAAGTAAACGGTTCGCATTTCTGGACCGCGTCAGCCTCGGAAAAGGACCATATCATCGCTACTTGGCCGGATGTGTACACTTATGAGGGTATCGGCTACTACGTGCCGTACTAGTGAAAGTAGCACCTCACACTTATGTCATCCTGAGCGACTACCTGAAAGGTCGAGTCGAAGGATCCCTTGCCTTGACTAGATTCCCGCCTCCGCGGGAATGACAAAGACAGGTGAAAATACAGGCTTGAGCGTAACATCTAAAATTCTTTAAATCTCAATTGTAAGAAGGTATAATTAGCTTAACTAAAGGATTCGGAGGCTTAAGTGGCAATTGCCATAGCTTACATCCATTTTTGGTGCTCGCTTGATTATTGTTAATATAGCAAAAAGAAAGGTAGAAAAATGGTAAAGATAGTTGTATCAGACAATATGCGTTTGACGCATGAGCAGGAGAAAAGATTGAAAGCTCTTGGTGACGTGAAAATTTATAGCGAAGCTGCCAAGTCAGACAAGGAATCGCTGAAAAGATTTAATGAAGCTGAAATAATTTGCACCGAGAAGAACCAGATTGAAAACATCTTGTATGAGCTAAAAGACAAGTTTATCTCATTTCCATTTGTAGGAATGGGATGGTTGAATATAGAAAATTTGAAGAAAAACGGCATAAAAGTTTCAAATGTCCCGGGTTGCAATAGGATGCCGGTGACTGAATGGATTCTCATGATGATGATAATGCTTTCAAGGCAGCTTTATCCAACAATCAATAATCCGAGCAAGGAATATGCTGGCTTTCCAAAGGAGACCCAAGGGCTGACTTTCAAAAGGGTAACAATTTTAGGCCATGGAAATGTCGGAAAAAAGATTGGTGAAATGTGCGAACAATTGGGGATGGAAGTTACTTATTTTAGAAGAAACGACGATCTTCAAAAAAACGTGGAAAATGCTGATTATATTGTGAACTGTCTTGATAGAAACAAAGATACGGAAGGGATGCTTGATAAGAAATTTTTCGAAAGTTTGAAAGAAGCATATTTTATCAGCATAACTGACCAGCAAATTTATGATGTAAATGCTATGAAAGAGGCGTTAAATCGAGGTAATCTTTTAGGCGCAGCATTAGATCCTGCAGGAGTTAAGCCAGGGGACTCTTCTGACCTACTCTACGCAGACCTTTCAAGCAATCCGAAGGTTCTCATAACTCCACATCTCGCATTTAATACAGACGCGGCTATCCAAGTCGGCAATGAGATAATGATCGATAATGTCGAAGCCTTTCTAAAAGGCAAACAGCAGAATATAATTTTATAAAGAAATGAATCAAAAGTTAAAGGAAATAATTGAATCCAGTAAGTTTAGGATAGAACCAGGCAACTATGTTTATGCCAAAGTTTCAAAAACTCCTAATCTTGAAGATTGTTTTATGATCTCAAAAGATAAGGATGAAATTACAGCGGTTTTAGAAGAAAAAAAGTTGTCGAAAATTGTAATTTTCGAGAAAAATAAGGATTTATACAAACTTTTTGAGCTAAAGGTGTCACTGCCTTTTTATGCCGTTGGATTCTTAGCTGCTGTTACGGAGGCTATTTCTTCTGAAGGAATGAACAATTTGCTTATCTCGACTTATTCTAAAGATTACGTGTTGGTTCGCATAGAACATGAGCAAAAAGCAAAGGAAGCATTGCTAAAATTAGGATTCAAGGAGGAAGAAAATGGATAAGAATTTCAATTTTAAACAGCCTTTTATAGTCGTCGGCGGGCTGCTTGAAAAGGGCGGCAAATATTTGCTGGTTAAGGAATCCGGCGGACCGGACAAGGGCAAGTGGAACATCCCGGCGGGCATTTTGGACATGGGAGAAAATCCGGTTGAAGGAGCTGCCAGAGAGATCCGGGAAGAAACGGGGTTCGATTTTGAAGCAACTAATATTCTGGGGATTTATGCCGGACACAAGGTAAATAGCGGAACTTATGCGGTTAAAGTTATTGTTGTGGGCAAGTTTGGCAACGAGCAGAACGAACTTCATCATGACATCTCAGAAACCAAATGGTTTTCAAAAGATGAAATCCTTGCAATGGGACCGGAAACTTTAAGGACGGTTGATATAAAAGACATGTTCGAGGATTACGAAGCCGGCATCAGGTATCCGCTCGATTTAATTAAAAAGGAGGATTATAAAATAAATGGCAAAGATTATTTCGACAAATCCATCAAAAAATTATGAAGTTATAGGGGAAGTTGAAATCTCAACGGATAAGGAAATTCGTCAGGCTGTAGAAAAAGCTAATAAGGCTAAAAAGAGCTGGAAAGATCTTGGGGTCGAAAAAAGAATTGAGCTTTTGAGGCCTATTTTGGAAGAGTTTAGGAAAAGAGAAGATGAGTTGGCACGGCTTATTACCCAGGAAATGGGAAAACCGATCACAAAAAGTTACGAGGAGGTTAGGTGGACATTCGAAGAATTTCAGTGGTATTTGGATAATGCCGAACAAGCGGTGGCTGAAGAAGTTACCTATGAAGATGAAAATTCATTACACAAAATAGTTTACGAACCAATCGGGACAGTAGCGCTTATAACGCCGTGGAATTTTCCTTTTGGAATGCTTACTTGGGGAATAGTCCCGAGCCTGCTTGTCGGCAATACTGTTGTGTTTAAAATCTCTGAGGAAACGCCTCTGATGGGGAAATTGGTCGAAGGGGTATTTAAAGAAAGTAATTTGCCCGAGGGTGTATTTTCTGAAGTTTATGGCGGTGGTGATGTTGGTGAAAAACTGGTTAAAGAGGAGATAGATTTCATAAACTTTACCGGCAGCACGAATGTTGGTAAGAAATTGTATAAGATCGCTGCCGAAAAGTTTATCGGGGTGTTGCTCGAGATGGGCGGCTCAAGTCCGGCCATCGTTTTTGATGATGCTGATCCAAAGACTGCTGCCGAAACAGTTTCTAACTACAGATTTCAAAATTGCGGCCAGGCTTGTGATGCCATAAAGCGTGCAATTGTGCATGAGTCAATCTTCGACGAATTCGTCAATGAGCTAAAAACCGCAACCGAAAATAAAAAACTGGGAGATCCCGAAAAGAAAGAAACAGAAGTTGGCAGTCTGGTTGCCAAAAGGCAACTGGAAATCTTAGAGGAGCAGGTTAGTGATGCTATCAAAAAGGGCGCCAAGGTTATTATGGGCGGGAAAAGGCCCGAAGGTCGTGCAGGAGCTTATTTCGAGCCAACGATTTTGACAAATATCACAAAGGATATGAGGGTTTGGAAAGAGGAGGTTTTTGGACCAGTTTTGCCGGTGGTCTCGTTTAAGACAGAAAAAGAGGCAATAAACCTTGCTAATGATTCAGTTTACGGTTTGTCTAGTAGGGTTATTACAAGAAATGCAGAAAGAGCGGAAAGGGTTGCCTCGCAGATTGAGGCGGGCACAGTTGAGATCAACAAAGGAGATAGGTGGCTGTCTTGCAATCCTTTCGGCGGATACAAGATGTCAGGCATAGGCAGAGAAAACGGCATAATGGGTTTCAGGCAGCTTTGCCGGGTAAAGGTAGTTTCCCGAAGTAAATAAAATCGTATCTTTGCCGGCAGATAGCATAAATCCCGTGAATTCAAAAACCTCCCCTGTCATCCCGAGCGACTTCCTGAAAGGACGAGCCGAGGGATCTCTTAAGCTTAATGCGGAATCGAAAGCAAGGGATTCCTCCGCTCGCCACTAGCGTGGTGGCGGTCGGAATGACAATACAAAGAGATTTCCGGGTTCACGGTATAAATTGAATGGAAAATTTCAAAGAGTTGTGTTATAATTGGCTAGTTACAAAGGCAAAATGATGGCTCGCGTGGCGCAGAATTCTACTTTAAAAGCGAGTCTTTTTAATTAGGAAGGAAGACTGGATTCCCGCCTCCGCGGGAATGACAAACGGAGAAAGAATTGCTTGCAAGGTCTGACCTTGTTAGGGAAAAATTATGAATTTACGAAATGTTGCAATCATAGCTCATGTTGACCATGGCAAGACCACTCTAGTCGATGGGCTCTTAAAGCAGTCGAAAACCTTCCGCGAAAACGAGGCGGCTTTTTCACAAACTTTGATAATGGACTCAAATGACCAGGAGCGCGAGCGCGGGATTACTATTCTCGCCAAGAACACGGCGGTCAAGTACGGCGACACGAAAATAAACATTATCGACACGCCGGGACACGCTGACTTTGGCGGCGAAGTTGAGAGGACTTTGAATATGGCAGACGGCGCTATTTTGGTCATTGATGCTCACGAAGGACCGATGCCGCAAACCAAATTTGTTTTAAAAAAAGCGCTTGAGATTGGGCTCAAGCCGATAGTTGTTATAAACAAAATCGACAAACCAAATGCCCAGATTGATGTGGTGATAAGTAAAACTCACGATCTTTTTCTGGACTTGGCAACGGACGTTGACCAGTTGGACTTCCCGATTTACTTTGCCATTGCTCGTGATGGAAAAGCTTGGAGTGAAATACCGGAAGATATGAACAAAAAAACAGATTTAACCTGTATTTTCGAGGCAATTGTCGAGCACGTTCCAGCGCCAGAAGTCGAAGAAGGTAAGTTTCAAATGCTGGTAACTTCTCTGGAAAGCGACAGTTTTCAAGGCAAGCATGCCGTGGGTAGAATTAAAAGGGGAAATATTCAGCCAGGAAAAACCATTACATTAATCAAGAAAGACGGCAGCACGGAAATTTCTAGAATCGATAAAGTTTATGTGTCTCAAGGATTAAAGAAAATGGAAGTGGCAGATGCGCCGGCCGGCGAAATCGTGGCCTTGACTGGAATTCGAAATGCCGGGATTGGCGACACCGTGGCGGATAGCGGCAATCCGGAAGCCCTGCCGACCATTGAGATAGAAGAACCGACCTTAAAAATGTCAGTTGCCGCCAATACTTCTCCTTTTGCCGGCAAGGAAGGCCAGTTTGTGACCGGCCGGCAGATCCTGGAGAGGATTAAAAAAGAGTTAGAAACCAATGTATCGCTCAAAATGGAAATGGGAAATGCCGGAGATTACATCCTTTCCGGACGCGGCGAACTGCATTTGTCTGTATTTATCGAAACTTTGCGACGCGAAGGTTATGAGCTTGAAGTTGGCAAACCTCAAGTTATTACGAAAGAAATTGATGGAGTAAAATGCGAGCCGATGGAAGAACTGACTATCGATGTTGCAACTGAGCATGTCGGAGCTGTGACGGCTGAAGTCGGCAGGCGAAAAGGCGTTTTGATGAGCCAAGAAGAAAATACTGACGGAACAACCAGATTAATTTTCGAAATATCAACCAGAGGAATTCTCGGCCTTCGGAACCAACTGCTGACCTTGTCTCGCGGAACGGCCATTATGAACTCAATTTTCACCAAGTTTCAGCCAATGGGAACCGCCATACCAAAGCTTCGAAACGGTGCGATCATCGCTCACGAATCGGGGAAAGCTGTCGCTTACGGCCTCTACAATGCCCAAGGTCGAGGCACAGTTTTTATAAAACCGCAGACGCAAGTGTATGAGGGTATGATAGTCGGCCTAAACTCCCGCGAAGGAGATCTTGAGGTAAATGTGACCAAAGAAAAGAAGCTGACCAATACTAGGGCCGCTGGTTCTGACGATGCGCTCGTTCTGACACCGCCGACAGTCTTCACCCTCGAACAATCCTTGGATTTCCTGGAAGATGACGAGCTTCTTGAAGTAACGCCGAAAAATTTAAGATTAAGAAAAAAATTACTAAACAAAACCGCTCGCGCGAGGGCGAAAAAATAAACAAGAAATGTTATACTAGGCTATGGAGAATCACCTCTTCGCATTTATCGGGATAGCGGCTTCGGGCAAAACCGAAGTGGCGCGCCATGTCTGCAGGAAGCATGGATTTCGCTACATTCCGTCTGTCACGTCGCGTCCGCCAAGGCCCGGAAACACCGACGAATACAAGCATATTTCAAAAAAGCAGTTTGAGAATCACATCGAAAAAGGCGACTTTCTGGAATACACTTTCTTTAACGGAAATTATTACGGGAAATTAAAGGAAGATGTGCGCGCTCATCTTGAAAAAGGGCACTGCGTCTATACGCTCACCGCTGATCAAGTGAAGAACCTAAAGAATCAGCATCCAAAAATGCAGCTTGTGTGGGTGACACCGGAGGAACCGGTTTTTGAAATAATAGAAAAGAGATTACGAAACAGAAATGTTCACTCTAGAGAGGAGATTTCCGGAAAAATGACCACGGCTTACGAGGAACTTGAGATAATTAAAGAGCTGCATAAAGACAACTTCATAGACCACGTTATCACCACAGTAGAATCGGACTACGATTTTGCCCTAAACCAGATGGATGAAGCAGTTAAAAAGACTGTAAAGAAATGAATCAAGAACAAGTCATTAAAGAAATTTCAAATTTAGTGCTAAACGAGTGCAAAACGAACGGTTTCCTATGGTTCTATGAGGTTCACTTGCTTCCGGCGGTGAAAAGCGCAGAGGAGATACTTGCGTTATATCCGGAAGCAGACAAGGATATTGTCATGCCGGCGATATGGCTTCATGACATTGCAAAAATCACTCAGAAAGATAGGGAGGGTTTTGAGGATATTCACTCAGTGCATCACATCGAGGGCGCAAAGATGGCAGCTGAGATACTGACTGATTGCAAAGCAGATCCAAAATCTTTAGAAAAAATTACAAACTGCATTCTAAGGCATCGAAACTCGGGTAACTACAAGGCCGAGACATTGGAGGAAAAAGTTGTGGCAGCGGCAGATACTTTGTCCCACTTTCGAAGCGTTTTCTATTTGATCCACCATAAATTTCACCCGGAAAGCACAATTGCCGAGATGAAAGAAAAGCAACTGTCAAAACTTGGTAGGGATTGGGAAGATTTGATTCTTTTGCCAAAAGTCCAGCCTCTGGCAGAAAATGAATTCAAGGTACTCAAAAAACTGATGGAGTCTTAAGTTCTTTGTTATTTTAGACATACAAAACTTTCAACCGTTTTGCTAGATTTGAGGCATGGATCAAAAATTACCAAGAGAGAATTGGGTTGAGTTTTTAAATAGCTTTGCCAAAAGCAATGAAGGCAAGATGGTCAGCCTTTATGTCGAGGCGGGCGAAGGCGAAAGGCAGATTGGCGAGAATAATCTCATCGCTTTTGAAGGCGATTGCGCCGGGGAAATAGTGAATGGTGTCAAGGTTGTCATTGGAGGCGAAGGGGAAAATTTTGAAAATCTTGTGCATTATATAAAGACGCCGGCCTCGATTGTTTATGAAGAGAACGAGGAAAAAGGCACTATCGAGAAATTGGCGCTTACAAGCCAGAATGGCACAAAAACAATCCTTGAGCCGGTCGACGAAGATTTGGTTGTGTGATGATTGAAATAGCGCGGATTTATGATAAAAAACAACCCGAAGGATACAGAATTCTGGTTGACCGCATGTGGCCTAGAGGTGTGACAAAAGAAGAGGCTCGTCTGGATTTATGGTTGAAGGATGTCGCGCCTTCCTCGGATTTGCGCCGATGGTTTGGGCACGATCCGGCGAAGTGGAAAGAGTTCGAGAAGCGGTATTTTAAAGAGTTAAATGCTAAACAGGAAGACATCCAAATTATCTTAGATTATGCAAAAGAAAAGGATGTTGTTTTGCTTTATGCCGCCAAAGTCATCGAACACAACAACGCAGTTGCACTGAAAGAATATTTGGAAAGAAAATAATTGCAAACGGAAAAACGGCGCGCCGCGAAAGCGGAGCGCCGGTTATTATTCCTGCTGAAATAGCTTTGGAAATTCAAGCTTTTTCAACTAAATCCTTGTCGTAGCCCTGGCCAATGGTAATGAAGCAGACGCTGTCTTCGCGGCAGGCCAGCATGTGCCAGACATTGTCTGGAATTAGGACCATGTCGCCTTCCTTAGCAACGCCGAGGAGGTCGGATTCCACCCAGAATTCGATCTGACCCCTGGCGACAAAGTACGTCTCGAAGCCGGGGTGGCGATGACGGCTTGTTGCTTCGTTCTTTGCCAAGGACTGAACTAGGCCGATGTGGAGGTTAATCCCCATCTTTATGTATAGTGCCGGTGAAGCCTTGGAAGGACTGCCAATTTTCGGCGGATTTGTTAGGAGCATCGCTCCCTTGAAGTCAGGCTTGGAACTCACTTCTATATCACCCTTTCGGTAGATAGTTGGCTAAATAGTAAGAAGTGCAACGGAATATACTAACATAAAAACTATCATTAGTCGAGATGAA
>JAJYFH010000025.1 GCA_021791015.1 bacterium
GACTATTCCACCGCGCGGGTTTTTTTCACTGCCTTTGACGGTCTTTTTCACAATATTTAAACCGTCTACGATAACCTTATTTGCTTTTGGCAGCACAGCTGAAACTGTTCCGGTTTTTCCATTATCTTTGCCGGTTAGGATAGTTACTTGATCTCCTTTTTTTATCTTTGCCATTTTATTTCTTTCCTCTTTTGAAAATTGAAAATTGTGAATTGATAATTGCTACAGTACCTCCGGTGCTAGTGAAACGATTTTCATATAACCTCTTTCCCGAAGCTCTCTGGCGACTGGCCCAAAAATACGAGTACCCCTGGGCTGGCCTGACTTATCTATAATAACTGCTGCATTGTCATCAAACTTAATGGTTGAACCGTCTTTCCTTCTGTTTTGATTTACAGTTCGAACAACAACCGCCTTCACTACTTCCTTTTTCTTGACTGTTCCGCTTGGAATAGCAGTTTTGACGCTGGCAGTAATGACATCGCCTACACGGGCATACCGTCTTCTTGTGCCACCCAAAACCTTGATGCACATAATTTCTTTTGCACCTGTGTTGTCTGCTATCTTTAATCTTGTCTGCTGTTGTACCATTACTTTGCTTCCTTATTATTTTCGACCACTTGCCATCTTTTATTTTTTGAAAGCGGCCTTATTTCTTCGATTTCTACCACATCACCTATTTTGCATTTGTTTTCATTATCATGCGCCATAAACTTGGTTGTGGTTTTATATTTCTTGCGGTAAATCGGATGGCTTTTCAAAGCTTCGACTTTGACTACCACGGATTTATCCATTTTGTCAGAAACAACCGTTCCCTTTAGCCTTCTTTTCATTTGGCCTCCTTCTTATCGGATTCTTCTGCGGTCAGTTCTCTTTCTCTCTTAACCGTCAAGGCTCTTGCCAGATCCTTTTTTAACTTTCTGATATCTCTCACCTTATTTGATTCTTTCGTGGCTACATCAAAATGAAGTTTGAGCAGCTTTTCCTTGCTATCTTTGATGAACTTATCAAGTTCTTTGTCTTTTTTCTGCGCTATTTCCTTAATCTTCATTCTTTTCCTCTTGCACTTTCTGAATTGTTTTTGTCTTCATGGGGAGTTTGTGGGAAGCGAGTCTCAAGGCTTCTCGCGCTGCTTCTTGGGAAATTCCATCCATTTCAAAAATGATTCTGCCGGGCTTTACGACAAACACGAAGTGATCCGGTGATCCCTTTCCGCTGCCCATCCTAGTTTCATTTGGTTTCTTGGTGACGGGTTTGTCGGGAAAAACCCTAATCCAAATCTTACCGCCCCTTTTAACAGATCGAGTCATTGCCCTTCTGGCAGCTTCTATCTGCCTTGAGGTAAGCCAAGCCGGCTCGACAGCCTTTAAAGCATATTTGCCAAATGAAATCTGATTTCCCCTGTTGGCTTTGCCTGTTTGGGGGTTTTTCTGGCTCTTCCTGAATTTTGTTTTCTTTGGCATTAACATTTTATCGCCTTGCTCCTATTGGTTATTGGGTTAATGGGATTTTCCTCTGACCTACCCACCAACTAACCGACTAACCTATTTACCTATATTGTCTCCCGCTCTATTTTTGGTTGTCCCTCCCATATAAATCCAAACCTTTATACCGATAATTCCATAAGTTGTGTGGGCTCTGGCTGTGCCGTAATCTATATCTGCGCGGATCGTCTGAAGAGGTATCTTGCCTTCAGAGGTAAACTCGCGCCTGGCAATCTCTGCGCCGTTTAGCCTTCCGGCAACCATTACTTTAACTCCTTTTGCGCCGGCCTTTAAAGCCTTATCAACGGATTGTTTGACGGCTCTTTTGTAAGCCATTCTTCTCTCAAGCTGAGAAGCTATATTCTCGGCAACAAGCTTTGGATTTACTTCTGCGTTTCTTACTTCCTGAATATTTATATCTTTTAACTGCGTTGAAATGATCTTCTGCAAATTCTTTTTTAGCTCTACTGCGCCAGATCCACCGCGGCCTATCAAGACGCCGGGCCTTGAGGTGAAGATGTTTACAGACACTTGAGTCGCATTTCTTTCAATCTCAACTCTTGCGATACCGGCTTTTCTTTCCAGGTTTTTAGCTAGGTATTCTCGGATTTTTCTGTCTTCATGCAAATACTTGGCATAATCTTTTTCGCTATACCACTTCGAAGACCAGTTTTTATTGATCTGTAATCTAAAGCTTATCGGGCTGACCTTGTGACCCATTATTTCTTCTCCCTTTGTTTAGCTTCCGGCTTCTCTGATTTTGGTTTGTTATCTTTCTTATCTTCTGCCTTAACAGCTTTCTTTTCTGCCACTTTCTTTGTTTCTTTATTTTTTAATTTCGAATCTTTAATTTTTATTTGATCCTCTTCCCCCTCTACAACTATCGTTACATGAGCGGTCCTTTTGCGGATAGCGCTTGCCATACCTCTCGCTCTTGGCCTGTGCCTTTTGAGCGTCGGACCTTCATCAACCATAATTTCAGATATCACTAAATCGTCTTTATTCATTGAAAAATTGTTTTCGGCATTTGCGACAGCTGACTTAAGGGTTTTCTCGATCAATTTTGCCGCCTTTTTAGGGGTAAATTTCAAAATACCAAAAGCCTCGTTAGCTTTCCTGCCTCTAACCATATCCGCAACGAGCCTCGTTTTACGCGCTGATATTCTATTGTACTTTGATACTGCCTTCGTTTTCATTTCCCTAATTTCCTAATCCCTAATTAACTAGTTAACCTTTTCTTTGTTCCTTTGCCATCTTCCCGCCGTGCCCTCTAAACTTGCGGGTTATAGAAAATTCACCCAGCTTATGTCCGACCATATCCTCTGTCACAAAAACCGGAATGTGATCTTTGCCGTTGTGAACGCCAAATGTGTGCCCTACCATTTCCGGAGAAATAGTTGAAGCGCGAGCCCAAGTCTTTATAACTTTCTTATCATTCCCAAGCGCCGCAACCTTCTTCAGCAGCTTTTCATCTACATATGGCCCCTTTTTCAGTGATCTAGACATCGTCGCTCCACTCCTTCTCTACTAATTACTTATCTCAGACGAATCTACTATTTTACTTATAAATCATGAATTTGTATCTTTATTCGTAATATTGCAGATTCGTTTAAAATTCGTAATCCGTAACTATCTTTTCCTTCCTCTTACGATCATTTTGCTTGACTTTGCTTTTCTGTTTCTGGTTTTAAATCCAAGCGCCGGCATACCCCAAGGTGTTTTCGGATGAACCAGGCCGATATCTGTTCCGCCTTCACCACCGCCATGCGGATGATCAACCGGATTCATGGCCTTACCTCTTACGGTCGGACGAATGCCCATATGTCTTTTTCGGCCGGCCTTGCCAACTTTAATATTTTTGTGCTCGGCATTTGAAACTTCACCTATAGACGCCAAGCATCTCTCGTCAACTAATCTTTGCTCTCCTGAAGGGAGCTTTATCTGAACATACTTGCCTTCTTTTGCCATTAACTGAATCTTTGTACCGGCGCTCCTGGCAAGCTGTCCGCCTCTCCCGGGAGTCAGCTCCACATTGTAAATAGTGGTTCCGACGGGAATGTCTTTTAGCACCAGCCTGTTTCCAGATCTCACTTCCGCTCCCTCACCAGCGACAATCTTCTTGCCAACTTTGGAACCTTTGGGGGCTATCATATAAAACTTCGAGTTATCTTCCCTTTCAACTAAAGCAATTCTAGCGTTTCGATTGGGATCGTATTCAATCGCTGTAATCTTGCCTTCCAGATTCCCCGACATCTTGAAATCAATCAATCGATACTTTCTCTTGGCGCCGCCGCCTTGGTGCCTGACGGTAATTTTCCCTTGCCCGTTTCGTCCTGAATTTTTCTTTAGCGGCACCACCAAAGATCTCTCCGGACTCTTCTTTGTGATGTCCGCGAAGTCATCCATGCTCATTCTGCGCCTTGCGTTTGACGTCGGTTTGACCTTTTTTACTGCCATTATATTCCTTTAAATTCCTCTATTTTATCGCCGGCTTTCAGCGTGACATACGCCTTTTTGAAATCCGATCTTTTGCCATACTTTCTGCCGACTCTTTTGACTTTTCCTTTTACGACAACTGTTCTAACGTTTACAACCGTTACCTTAAAAAGTTTTTCTATTGTCCCCGCTATTTCAATCTTGTTTGCATCCATGTCAACAACAAATACATACTTTCCTTCTTCTGCCTTAGCGAAGCTTTTCTCGCTGATAACCGGTTTCTTTAAAATGCCTAGCATCTCCATTATTTTGCCTCCCCACTAAGCATCTTTAAACTCTCGCCGATAAAAACCACTTTTCTTGCCCACGTAACATCATATGCGTTTAGGTTTTTGTAATTTACCATTTTGACACCCGGCAAGTTTCGGACGCTCTTTTCTACGTTTTCATCATTTTCCTCAACAACTATCAGTGTGTTTCTGTTTAAGTCCAGTTTCTTTAGCAAATTTGCAAACACCTTGGTGCTTGGCTTCTCCATCTTTATCTCGCGAAGAGCCAAAATGTCTGCATCTTTTTTTGTCCTAAGCGCGGACATGAGAGCTGCATTTCTTTTTTTCTTTGGCATATTTAGCTTATAGTTTTGCGTGCCGGTCGGACCAAATGTTACTCCTCCGCCTCTCCATATTGGCGATCTTGAGGAGCCTGCTCTCGCGCGGCCTGTTCCTTTTTGTCTCCACGGCTTCTTGCCGCCGCCGGAAACTTCAGATCTGTCAAGAGTCTTTGCGCCTGCCTGTCTCTTATTTGATTGAATTATGTGCAAAGCCTCAGCAAGTAAAGCTTCATTTACTTCTCCATCAAAAACTTTAGTACTTATCGTACTTTCTGTTTTCTTGCCTGTTTTGTCGTAAACTGCTACTTTCATTAATCTCCCAGTTTAATTAGGAACTTAGTTGATTAGGTAATTAGGTTTTCCTAGTTACCTAATCCCTAGTTTCCTGTGTACCTCTTATTAAGATTAATCCTTTTTTGGGTCCCGGTACTGCGCCTTTAATTGCCAAAGTGTTCTTCTCTGCATCTACCTTTTCGATTGTTAAATTTTTAACCGTTGCCTTAGCATGGCCCATCTGACCGGGCAACTTTCTCCCTTTAAAAACATGCTGCGGATACATAGCCCCGATAGAGCCGGGTCTTCGCTGATTTCTTGAACCGTGAGTCATGGGACCGCGATGGAAGTTGTGCCTCTTGATCGTTCCGGCAAATCCTTTTCCTTTGCTTACGCCTGTAACATGGATTTTTTCTCCTTCTTTGAAAACATCGCATGTTATAGCGTCACCAACCTTCATATCCTCGCCTTTGATTTTTACTTCTTTCAAAAATCTCGGCTTTGATCCTGATTTTCTTAAATGGCCGAGAATCGGCTTTGAAAGTTTCTTGGTTTCGCCAAATCCAATCTGCATGGCCTCGTAACCGTCTTTCTCGGTGTTTCTGATTTGTGTGACCACACACGGGCCCGCCTCTACCAATGTGACAGGAACCATCTCGCCGTTTTTGCCGAAATAGTTTGTCATTCCAATTTTTTTGCCCAGTATCGCTTTCATTTTTCGCAACTAAAATTTCTTCGACATACCGACAGTTTCCCCGGAACCTTTTCAAAATCTCATGTCGAGATAAAACTTGTCAAATTTTTAGCGAAAACCGAGCTTTGTGAGAAGACATATTGAAACATGTCGACAAACAATAAGCGGTTTGCAGCAGAAATTTGAAAGTTTTTTCCGACAAGCAAATACTTTTTACTATGCGATGAGATTTTAAAAAGGTTCTGGGACTTGTCAGCACCCCGTTTGTTTTAATATTATTTCTTTGTTATTTTGCGGGAATTAATCCCTAAAAAATAAACTTGTAAAATTATAGCAAAACCAGAACAAAAAGTCAATACTTTCGAAAACGTGGGATTTGAGGGATCGCTTCGCTTGTGGAAATTGTTTGATGCAACTCCAACGGCTACCACAATTCCAGCATTATTTTCGTCCTTTCTTTCCTTTCACAATTATGGGCTTGCCCAGGATCTTTCTCGCTTCCTCTTTCAATGGTATTTTCCAACCCAAGTTTTCCTTCTCTTTAATAAGTTTTAGCAAATAAAAGGGGTGAACATGAATATAGTTTCCTTTAAAGAAATATCTGACTTGTTTTTTGTCCTTTTTGGGCAGTAATTTCAGAAGTTCGCTTGTGACAAAGTCAGGTGCAAAGAGATATACATCTGTTACTTCCTTTCGAATAATAGTGTCGTCTATTAAAAGATCCAGTTCTTTCAAAAATCTATGCCTGAACTTTGCCTTATTTGTCTCAAGCACCGAACCGGACTCGAAAACATGCCCATGGCCGGCGCTCTCGAAAAAACCCTCTTTGTCCGAATAATGCGGGTATAGCATCTTGAACTCACCTGTCATTTCTATCTCTCCGTTGCTTGCGACGTAGAAGTCGGCTGTATGCAATCCGGCGGTGACAATCAAGGCGTTTTTGCTCCTAAATTGCGGCAAATCCCTGGCGATCTTCATGCCGCTAAACTAACATGGGAAATAAATAATTTAACTGTTTAAAGTTATAAATCCAATAACCCAGAGCACTTATACACGTCACACGACCTATGCATTCCACACACACCAGGTGAGCAAATACCACCCACACCCGGTGTGTAAAATCAGCGAAATGCGTAAGTCGTGGTCATTCTGGCCCGTCTTGCCGGCAGGCAGACCTGTCCAGAATCTTTTATTTCTGAAGAGTTTTCTCGGTAACCAAGTTCAACCACTTATCATATGTTTTGACTTTGCCATGAACAATATCGAGATAGAGCTCACGAATTTTTTTCGTTACCTCCCCCTCTTTTTCTCCTGTTAGTTTGAGATCATTTATCTGTCCGATAGCATTGACTTCCACGGCCGTCCCGACAAAAAACGCTTCGCTGAAATCTTTAATTTCGTCGGACTTAATATCCTTTTCCTTGACTCGCATGCCCAACTCCCTCTGGGCGATTTCAATAATCGAGGCCCTTGTAATTCCGGGCAATATAGAACCCTTGTTTGGCGTGAATAATTGATTATCTTTCACAAAAAATACATTCTCTCCCGGACCCTCAGCGATATTGCCCCTGTAATCAAGCAACAGCGCTTCATCGAATCCATTATTTTTGGCGTCGGTTGAAGCTAAAATCGAGTTGGCGTAATGTCCGGAGATTTTGGCTGTCATAACGCTGGATTTGGGATGGATTCGTGTGAAATCAGATATCTTGACCTTTACCGCTTCCTTGGAAAGATATTTGCCCCAAGGCCAAGCTGCGATCATGATATTAATTTCTGAACCCGCCGGGTCAAGCCCCATTTTGCTGCCATAAAAAACCAGGGGCCTTATGTAGCACTCGGCTAAATTATTTTTCCGAACGATCTCTAAAGTAGCCTCGACAATTTCCGCCTCACTCCACCCGTCATTCCCGCCCGCCTCTGTCATTCCGAGCGACTTCTCGGAGGAACGAGTCGAGGAATCCCTTTCTCTTTTCTCTCTACTTTCTAAATCGGCGGGTAAACTCCGACGCAAATCCATCTGCATAACATCGGCTGATCTAAATAACCTCTTTATGTGGTCATTTAATCGAAATACCGCCGGGCCCTTGTCTGTTTCATAGCAGCGGATTCCTTCAAAGACCCCCGAACCATAGTGAAGAGAATGATTCAAGATATGAACCCGCGACTCTTCAAATGGAATAACTTCCCCATTCAACCATATAAAATCAGCCAACTTTTGCATGGGTAATATTAAAGCATGAAATCGGGTAAGTTTCTACTGTAAAATTGAGTGCTTTTTTACAAAGCCGAGTTTTTTCCAGCGTTTTCCCAGACCTAGATAGTCGCCAGCTCCAACCGAAGCGAGAGTCAAGAGAACCAGAATATAAACTATGTGTTCGTCAATTATTGGGTTCATCTTGATGGGCATCGATGCCAGCCAAATGAGAAACATCATTACTGATCCTACATATGCAGATAATTTCACCCTGAAACCAAGCAGCAGTCCGACTCCCACAAAAAGCATTCCCAGCATAAAGAGCCAATCTACGACTACATTACCAACCATGCTATGGAACGTGCCGGCAAAAGGACCTTGTACAGATTTTAGAAATCCTGCTGTCGGCGAAACGCCATTCAGCCAAGAGATCGGAA
>JAJYFH010000026.1 GCA_021791015.1 bacterium
TGAAAAGAATGGCGCCGATTACTATACCGTTTTCGATTCCTTGCTGCCTGCCGATAGATTTTGAAACGATGCCTGTAATGTTATTTATGATTTGCTTGTAAACCAAGGGGGCAGCAGCTCCAACTAGCGCCTCAACAATAGCTAAAACAGAGAGTGACAGCATCACCCACTTCAGCGATTTCATTATTTGGTATAATTTTCGTAAATTTTTCATCACAACAATTTAAGCAACTACACGATCTCTAATTGAATAACTAGGCTTAACATCTTGCCATTCCAACTACCCCAAAGTCATTCCCGTGCAGGCGGGAATCTATTCAACCTGGATTCCCGCCTGCGCGGGAATGACAGAAAGATCAGGGTGGAGTTAACGAACGGTAAAGATTTTAGCACAAAATTCCCTTGCAGACAAGGAAAATATATTTTAGAGATTATTTATCGGCCACTGAAGACCTACCGTTCTTCGAGGTTGTTTACTCTTGTGAATAAACGTCTGAGGAGACCGGGACGGCCTTTTGGCTTATTCGTTGTGTAGCTCGAAATCCCTTCCCCTGAAGAAGCCTCCGTGACAGTTCCTTCTCCCGAATCGTCAGAAATATCCGATGTATCAGCAACTGAGCCTTCTCCCTGTTCTGTTGATATGCCTTGCATACTTTCCCGCATCGCAGCCGCATTGTCAACTTTTGACCCCTCACTGCCTACCTGCCTTTGGTCCATCCTAAAGATTCCGTCAACTCTATTGGTATTTCCGTTAGAATCTTTAGGCAAATCATTTACTCTAGTGAATAAATTCCTGATACGACTCGGTCCTTCTTTAGCCGTATAATTATCCATACTTTCGCGCATTGCGACCGCGTGATCAACTTTTGGCCCATCGTCTTTTGTTTGCTTTTGGTCCATCCGGAATGGCTCTTTAACTTCATTGGCTTCCTGATCATCGGAATTATCTCGTAGATCATTCACTCTAGTAAACAAACGCCTGACACGGCTCTGTTCTTTCTGTTTTGCTACATAGTCATCCATACTTTCCCGCATCGCGGCCGCATGATTTATCTTGTTTCCGGCTTCGTTGGTCCTATTCGGACTATGATTTATCTCTTCATCGATTATTTCACTTAATTTCCCCTTGTCTATTCTGCTGACGCCTCCTGCTCCCAAAAGAACACCTTTTGCAGTAAGGTAATCGGCGACATCATTAAATCGACCATACTCGTCCTTTGTGGTCCTATCGCCTTCTCTAAATTCATCAGCAAAAAAATCACCGCCTACCCTATCGATGTCCGGATTAGATGCAAGATAATCCAGCGCCCTTTTGATATCTTCCGGGTCAGCCTTACCCGGCTTTCTTTCATTGTGATTTGGATTATACGGCTCATATGCTCGACTTAAGGCCTCAATATTTACCTCGTGCGCTAAAGCCCCGTGTCTTGTCAAGATACTATCAATTTTCTCAGATTCTTTTTGCTGCAGCTCCAGTTCCTCTGCTGAGAAATCAGTGGCGCCATTAGCCATCTTTGCCGCAAGGACCTCTACTGGATTATCTTGATCTTTCGGCTTGACTTCTACTTTTGTTTTTTGCAATATTCCTCTCTCTTCGAGAAAATCGATCATTTCTTTTGCCTGCTCATCGTTCAACCCCAAAGCTGATGCTAGATCAGACTTATCAACTGAGGTTTTCAGATTATAATACAGGTACTCAATAGCGTTTTTGTACGCCTCGGGGTCTATGTTTTCGGGTAATGTCTCAGATTCCGTACCGGTGTCGTCACTCTCACCTTCTTCCGCGTCCTCTTTTCCACTTTCTTCCTTGAGCCTCGCCAAAATCTCTTCAAGTTTTTGGGGCTCAGTTTGCTGCAGTATTAGCTCTTCTTCTGAAAAATCCGTGGCACCGCTAGCTATTTTCTTCGCAAGCGCTTCCAACGGATCATCTTCTGCTTCGCCCTCGCCTTCTTTTGGATTTTCGAATGTAGGCCTTGCGCTTTTGCGAATATTTGTCAAAGAATCGATGTGAGAGAGTAACTCTTTATATTCCTTTGCTTTAAAGTTGTTTTCGTTTTCTGAGATTATCTCTCCGATATCTTGCAGGCTCTGTCTTGGCCTCTCCCCTGTAATAACAGCTTCTTCTAATTCTGAAATTGCCTCTTTAAAACGATTGCTACCAACCGAGATTTTATCTTCTGCATTTTTTAAGGTTTTTAACAATGGATCGCTCTCTTTGCTATTTTCAGCCCTCCCTCTACTGTCAAGCTCATCCATGTAAATATTGATTTCATCTCTGAGTTGATCGATTTTGATCCTGCCTTCTGGACTCCCGGGGTCAACTGCATTCCTTTCATCTATTAGCTTATCTACTTCTTCATGCAAGCGATCCGTCCCCATAGCCTTCACTCTTTCTTCTTGGCCCATAAAGGACGCTTTATCTCCCAAAGACTCGGTATTGTAAGGTTCATTATTTAGCCGCCCCTCTGCGCCTTCTGTTCTCTTGCTTTTTATATAGTCGGCAAACTCCGGCGCTTCCCAATCTGTTTTAGGCGCAGAAATAACAGTGGCTCCGCCGTTTTGAAGTTGGGCGTTTTCTTCTAGCTGTTTAGCTATTAATTCAGCTAGTTCTGCATTAATACCAACAACCTGCGCAGATAGTCTATCGATGCGCTCTTCGTTTGATTCCTTTTTTTCCTTAGCACCTTCCGGACTTTTTTTGGCTTTTTCGGATCTTTCCTTCGAATGGTCATCTTTTTCTGCTGCCATATTACCCTCTCAATTTTTCCCGTTCTGCTGCTATTTTTTTCAAGTCAATATTCTCTGCGAATAAAGCCTTTAACCTATCTAAACCCCTTGAAGCTTTTTGCAATTGCTCTTCCACACTACCTATCTTTTCTTTTATATTCACAGTTTCTGATTTATGAGTTCCATTGTAATCGTCTTTTCCTGGCTCTGCAACTACTCCTTGATGTCCGATGTTTTCCAGCTCTTCTCCTCTCTTTATTCTCGTTGCCGTATCCGTTGTTTCAAGTATTTCATCTAAAGCAGCCTTTACCTCAGGCTCTCTCTTACCTAGGTAGCCGCCTTTTGCTTGTCTTTTTACGGCTTTTTTTATGTTCTCAATTTCTTTAGCGTTCCTTTTTCCGACCACTCCGCCAAGCATTTTCTTTTTCTCTTCAGCTACGATTCTCGGATCTATATCCAAACTTTCAGATGTCTGCGCAAACGATCCCCTGTCGTCGCGCGTCTTTTTAATGAGGTATTCCCTTTGTTTTTGTAATGCATTGCTTATGCCGGGATCATTCTTTGTCGCATCTGGCAATGACGCTTCCTTATTTGCCATCTCTTGCAAAGAATTTGTACCATATATGCTAGCCAGAGTGGCTTCTCGCGCGTGCTTTTTACTTGTTTCATGCCTTGTCCTAGAACCTATTATGCGCGAGGTGCCATCATTATCATCGCCCCCATCATCTCTTTCTTCGACTAATTTGATCTCGCCTTTTCCTGATAAGCCCTCCTCTACAGCATTAGCGAGATCATTTAGTAATTGCTCCTCCCTATCGTCTGTGCCTGGCGATGCTTGATCTGTATTGTTATCGCCTGTCTCAATATGCTCGATAGTCTCAGCAACATCCCCGGTATCATTATCGGCTTGCCCTTCACCCTTTTCATTTGTCGGTGGCTCCGGATCTGCGCCCGCAGCATCTGTCATGCCTGCTTTGAATTGCTCGAGTCCTCCTTGAAACTTACTAAGGCCAGCGCCATCATCCTCACGAAGCGCCCCTCTTTTGTCGGGTTTTCCTGAAGCCTTGACGCGATCTTTCCGTGATTTATTCAATGGTTTTCGAGGTTTTTCCCCTTTTCTCCCTCTCTTTTCTATCTTCTCTTCATGCGGACCGTCATAATCTATAAGGTCTGTATTCATCTTCCCTCTGACTTTTACTAAAATGATTATACTGCAGTCGGCGAGCTATTGCCAGAACAAACATCTTTTCACAATATTTGACAAACAAAAGCTCAAGACATAATATAATCCTAAATAATGAAGTAATCATGGCTTATAAAATTCTTCTTGCCGAAGATGACATCCAACTTGTTGAGATGTACAAGCGAAAGTTCCAGCTTGAAGGATTTGAAGTGCAAATAACAGAAGACGGCCAGCAAGCATTAGACCTCTTGGAAACATTTACTCCGGATATAGCAATCCTTGATATCATGATGCCCAAAGTCACCGGCCTTGAGGTTTTAAAGGAAATACGCAATAACCCCAACACAAAGGATATGCTTGTGGTCATGTTGACAAATCTTGGCAATGAGACAACTTCTGAAGAAATATATAAGCTCGGCGCTACCGAATGCATAGTAAAAGCGGACATGACTCCGCTTGAAGTAAGCAATAAAATCAAAGAAATCTTAAAAACTTACAAGAAATAGCTAATTTAGATATTTGCTGATCATGTCGATGAGATCTTGCTTGCTTCTCTCACCCTCAGCTCTTTCTTTTTCCTTGCCGTTTTCAAAGACGACAAATGTCGGTACTGCGCCAATATCATATTTGTTAGCAGTAGAAGTGTTTTGGCTGGCCTCTATCTTTCCGACCTTCGCTTTTCCCGCCAACTCATCAGACGCAGCTGTCACATCCGCTGCTACATTTCGGCAATGCGGACAAGTTGACAGGTAAAACTCAACCATAAATACACCCTTGTAGCCTAAAACTTCCTTGTCAAAATTGTTATCCGTAAGGCCCACTTCATTTTTCCCCAAACTGCCGGCCTCAGAAGAGACTGGCGAAGTCTGACTTGTTTCTGTGTTCTGGCTTGTTTGTTCTGCCTGGCTTTGAATTTGTATATGGCCAAAAATGACTAATCCCGTGACAAAAAGCAAAACGATCACGCTTGCCGCTATGACTTGTGGTTTTAGACTATTGCTTTTTGTTTCTTCTGCCACTGAGTGCTTTCCTGTTTAGACTATTAATTACAAAGTCTATCCTGCTTTTGAAAATTGAAAACTGCGAATTGAAAATTATCTCTGGTGGGTTGCCTGGGACTTGAAGCGGCTCAGCCGCTTTCCTGACTGATTTCTTAACTGGATAGTTTTCTAGCAACTATTCTTTAAATTCAAAATTTTCTTTTACAAGGCGTCTTCAAACTGGTTTCTCACCAGAGAACCCAGAGAAAATCTCTCAAGTATTTGAGAAATTTTCTCTGGTGGGTTGCCTGGGACTTGAACCCAGAACCTACTGCTTAAGAGGCAGTTGCTCTACCGATTGAGCTAGCAACCCGGATTAATTATTAATTCATAATTCGAAATTAATAATTTTTGTGAATTATGCATTGATAATGATTAATTATCAACTGGTGCCCCGGACTGGACTCGAACCAGTAACCTACAGCTTAGAAGGCTGTTGCTCTATCCGATTGAGCTACCGGGGCTCCTTGGCCAGCCACAGAGTGAACTTGGACTATGACATTATAGCCGATTTCCGCCCATTTGTGAACCATTGAGTCTATCCCCTGACAATTAACTTGCCTTCTTGGGAATGTAGGTTACAAAACCAACGCCAATGAAAGTTAGCGCTACACCAAATATCAATCCGGAAGTTAAGTGTTCACCAAGTAGAAAATACGCCCAAACAAAGCTAAAAACCGGCTGCAGGTATAAAACCATTGAAGCAATAACCGGAGTGGCCTTTTTTATGGCGTATTGATACAACAGGTAATAAAAGGCTGTACCTATTATGCCTACATACAAAAGTCCGACAATGGCCATAACTGAGATATGTCTCCACCATAACGGATTGGCCGCAAAATCAATCGGAGAGATCACAGCTTGGGTAAAGATCGTCATCAAAATGAAGGCGCTTGTTATGGCTAGCGGCGAATAATCCTTATGAAACTTTTTTGACAGAACGGTATATAAAGAAAACGATAGGACCGCAATCAAGACCAAAATATCACCCAACAAGTTCCCGCTAAAGGGCATCCCTTTGCCAAAAACAGGCAACATGATTATATACAGCGCGCCAAGCAAGCCGACAAGCATGCCAAGTATTTCTCTTGAGCTTAATTTTGTTTTCAAAATGAAGTACGACAGAACACCTGCTATCACAGGAACTATGACATAAAGGGTTTGAGAGATGCTAGCCGTGGTTAGCTTTATGCCAAATACCGAAATAGCCACATTGCCAGTCCCAAATATTGCAACCAGTGCTAAATTCTTTGGGTTTTTTAACTTTTTTATGTTTTCTTTCTTCAAAAATAAAGGCAGCAGAATTATACCGGCAAGGATAAATCTGAAAAGCGTAAATAAAATAGGCGGGATTTCTTTTGCTGAAACTTTGATAAATGGAGACATGCCGCCGCCCAAAATAGCGACAAAGATAATCAAAAATAAAGCCTGGTTCCGCTTAAGCCAATTCATATTTATATGATATCACAACTCACAGACATTGCACTATTTTATCTATACTCATATAATAACCTCATAAACATAGGAGGAAACATGTATTTTGCAATCATCATTATTTTGGCCGGTATCGGCTGGCTGCTGCAAAACCTAGGCATTATAAACGGTAACTTTTGGGGGATATTCTGGCCTCTTTTAATAATTTTCTGGGGCATCTCGATGCTCATTAGGCGCAGATCTGACGGCTGCTATTGGTCCTACCTTGAGGGCAAGACAAGAGAGAAGAAATAGCCTTAGAAAGGCAGATCTCAAAGATCAAACCTCAATGATCAAGCAATAATCAGTGTTTTAAAGTTTTAAACATTGGTTATTGAATATTCATTGAAAATTGATACTTGAAAATTGAAAATTAATAAAGTTCTACCCCGTCGATCTCTTCAAGTACATTGCTTTGAAAAATGCTTCTTCATAACCGCTGGCATTGTGCTCCGGCGAGAAGAGAAATTCCGCCCTTTTGCGCGGTACTGATTGCGGAATCTTATCAAGCTTTTCCATACGTTCAGTAATCCTTTTAATGTACGTTTTCTGAGCAGATGTAACAGTAGAGGCATCCTCATCGATATCCAAATCATCAACCGGAACCAATATTCCCGCTTGGTCGATAAGCTCAGTCAGAGAACCTAGCCCCGGACCGACCACAGGCGTTCCTGAAGCCATGGCTTCGGCCGCCACTATCCCAAAAGGTTCCGCCCAAGTATTTGTCATCATGACCGCTTTGGCATTTCTGAGCAGCCGGTACTTCTCCTCCGCGCTGACCATGCCCAAAATCTCATCTTTCTTCTTAAGCATCGGCTTAACAAATTTATTAAAATAGGATTTCTCATGTTTTTCTTCTGCTTTGCCCGCAAGCCAAATCGGTATATTCAGCCTATGCGCCGCCGCGATAGCTATATGAGCGCCTTTTTCCATGCTGTATCTGCCCAACCAGAACAAAAATTCACTTTTCTCACTGCCATCCGGCGTAAATTCCTCTAAATTTACCGCGTTGTAAACTGTCCCTAGGTGCTGCTTGATGTTTAGATGCGGCAAGAAACGTTTTGCCTGATCCTTGGAAATGCTGACAAAAAAATGGCCGGCATCAGAGAGTGCCCCTACAATCTCAGACACATGCTCCGAAAGCGGCCAATGCAGTGTATGGACAACCGGTATGTCACCCGTGTCGACTATCTTGTCTCTGTCTATCTTGGTATCGAGTTTGAAGATAAATTTTGATCTGTCCTTTAGAAGCCGTTGCGCGTGGAGCGCTAAAGTATGATCCCATATCAAATCCGGGCGTTCGGCAACGGCCATCTCGTAAGCTCGCTTGTTTGCCTCCTTTTCTTTCTGAAAGGACACGCCCAATCCCAAAGCTTCCGGCACCGTCGCAACAAGCTTGGCATAAGTCTTTGAGTCGCCCGAGGCGAAGACATAGACATCATGCCCGCGTTTAACAAGCTCCTCAGAGGTCAGCGCCACAACCCTTTCCGTGCCTCCGTATTCTTGTTCGCGGCCCAAGATAGGTATGACCACAGGCGCTATAATGCAAATTTTCACTCCGGCTTCCCCCTTTGGCTAAAATTATTCTTCTCCGGTCAACTCCCTGACTTCTTTTTGCCCGTTTTCCATCTCGCTTGCCTGTTCCTTATCCAAGCGAATCAGCATCGCCTGAAACTCGCCGATATGCGTCTTTTCTTC
>JAJYFH010000027.1 GCA_021791015.1 bacterium
CCAGTCTTAACCTGGCTCCATAAATCTTTAATTGTTCTTCTGTCATCTTGATACTCACTTTTAGCTCCTTTCAATTCTTAATTATTTGGTTAAAAGTGTCCAAGATGTCTGGACCCCGGATATTTTTAATTTCAGAATTGTTGACAAATAAGACGATATATGATATTATCTAAACCATTATCAAGCAGCTTTAAAAAGTAGCTGGACTGCAAATTGTTAGCTAATTCTAGCTAGCAGCTTGCAGCCTTTCTGCTGCTCATACAATCTACGGATCAGGAGGGTCACTATGGCTCAAAGATGCTTGGTGCTAAAGGAGGCGGATCGTCAGATTGCAGTAACAGAGCTCGCACGTCTGGGATTCTTCGACTCTTATATGTCCACCAAGGTTGTCAGGGATGTGGCGTTGCAGGGTCGGGTTAGGGCCGCATTCTGGCAGGAATGGAGAAACGAAGCCCTGCCTCTGGCTGAAGAGAATGGAACTCCCGAGTGGGCAGCCGTCACAATCTGGCTTCTTTCGCAGTTTGATCTGTATGGCCTTGGTGAAGTTGTGGACCAGACCAAACTGCACGGCGCAGAGGTTACACATGCCAGATTCCTGGAATCTGCACTTCAGTTCAAGATCCAGCAAGGCGAGGCCTATGATAGCGCAGTCAGACTGGGTCGCGGCACATGGAAGGGTACCTGGAATATGCTTGTATCCCACCAATGGGAGCCTTCCGACAACTGAAAGTTGTACAAACTCAACTAGTATAGGAGGTGTTGAGCATGTGTGGAGGAACGTTCCTCGGTCCATCGGCAGGATTCCCGCCATCCAATCTTCAAAAGAAAGAACAGGAAGGCGAGGAGGTAACCGGAACAGAAGACCAGCCCCAGGGCGGCGATGAGAACTAACAATTTCAACAGGAATTAGCGGTTCTCAGGCCGCTTTTTCCTTTGTCTGCGGGGATTAAGCAGAAATACTCTTCACAACTTACCCAAGCTGATTTAAGGTAGAAAAGTTCGGATAAGCAACTACAGTGTCCACCATTAAATATCCATCTCACTGACAACCTTTTTAAAAATATCGTACGAAAAACCTCTCCGAGATAGATTCTCGTAGATTTTTTTCTTTTTTGTCTGAACATCTTCTTTTGGATACCTTTTTAAAATCTTCTCGGCCAATTTCAGGGCATTTTCGAGTTCCTTCTCTTGATCCTTTTCTTGAACTGCCTCTTCAGCTATTTCCTTTTTAATTCCCTTCTTTAAAAGCTCAAGTCGCACTAATCTTTTGCCTTTCTTGCTATCTTCGGCAAAATGTTGCGCAAATTCCTTGTCATTTAAAAGGCCCAATTTTTCTAACCGGCAAATAACCTTATCAATTATCGGTTTTTCAAAGTTTTTAGTTAGCTTTCTCCGCATTTCCCCAGAGCTGTTTGCCCTGTATGAAAGTATCAGCAAACTTCTATCAAATGCTTTCGACTCCAGATCCTTGTCTTTCAGCTCTTGAATTTTAGTCTCTGTCAGGTTCTCATTTTCTCGCAAGCCGGATTCTTCAAGAGTTCTTCTTGCCAGAGAAAATCCATAAACACCATCGAGATAGACATTGTATCTATCTCGTTTGGACTGTTTTTCTATTTTGGTGATTTGCTTCATAACCCATCTGTCATTCTGGCTTGGCCAGAATCTATCCAAGAATTTCTCCATACAAATCCTTAAATTCAGGATTTTCCTTTCTGATTAAATCCAATTTGTCTCTTCTGTTCATGTCTTTAATTTGTTTCTCTCGAACAATAGCTTTTATAGCTGTATCAAATACTTCAAAAGAAACTAAATTATGAATATGATACCTTTTCGTAAATCCTTCAACCAGCTCATTTTTATGCTGGAAAACCCTTTTTCTGAGGTCATTAGCTATACCCGTGTAGAGCGTTGGTCTTTCGTTTGTCATAATATATGTGAAGTATTGTTTATTCATAGGCTTTGATTCTGGCCAAGCCAGAATGACGAGAAGGAAGGATGCTTAGGTCTAGTTACTTCTTTACCGGAAAATATTTACCTCTTAAGGCTTTTTCAAGCTCTGAGAATACCTTTTCGTTATCTTTCAAGAACTGCTTGGCCGCTTCTCTGCCTTGCCCGATTTTCTTGTCCTTATATTCATACCAGGATCCGCTTTTGTTAACTAATCCTTCCTTGACCGCCAAGTCTAGAAGATCACCATACTTTGAAATTCCCTCATTGTACATTACATCAAACTCTGCCGAACGAAATGGGGGGGCAACTTTATTCTTTACCACTTTAACCATAACATGATTACCAATAACCGTGTCGCCATCCTTAATCTGCTCCTTTCGGCGAATATCCATTCTGATCGAAGAATAAAATTTGAGGGCATTACCACCAGTTGTTACTTCGGGGTTGCCAAACATAACCCCGATTTTCATTCTTAACTGGTTAATAAAGATTAGAGTGGTATTTGACTTTGACGTCGCGCCGGTTAGCTTCCTTAATGCCTGTGACATCAGTCGGGCTTGAAGTCCAAGATGGGAATCTCCCATTTCACCTTCAATTTCACTTTTCGGAACAAGCGCTGCCACAGAGTCGACAACCACCACGTCGACAGCATTTGAACGAACCAAGGTCTCCGTAATTTCGAGAGCTTGCTCGGCTGTGTCTGGCTGGGAAACCAGGAGTTTATCTATGTTGACACCTATGTTTTTGGCATATTCAGTATCAAGAGCATGCTCGGCATCTATAAATGCCGCCACTCCGCCCTTTCTTTGAGCCTCACTTACTATGTGATAAGCAAGTGTTGTTTTGCCGCTTGACTCAGGGCCATATATTTCAATGACTCTTCCTCTTGGCACACCCCCAACCCCGAGTGCAATGTCCAGCGACAATGACCCCGTCGGTATAACCTGCACATTTTGCGTTCCCTTGTCGCCAAGTTTCATTATGGAGCCCTTCCCAAACTGCTTCTCAATCTGATCTACGGCCATTTGGATAGCTTGCATTTTCCCTGATTTTTCGTCTGTCATTTCTTCCTCCTTTTGTAACTAATTACTAATATTAAACGAATCTACAAATATTACGAATTGTATACTAATCACTCAAGTTAAGAATTCTTTTAAATCTTACTTCATCAGGACCAAAATTTACCAAGATTCCAAGTTTTAATCCTGTGGTTCTCAAATATTCACTTATCTGTTTTATACTAGCCCTATTAAGTCTATTTCCTGCTTTCAGCTCTAAAATTATTTTGTCTTCTATTAAGAAGTCAAGGAAGCGGCTACCAACTTTTTCGCCCTTAAAGTAAATCGGGCAATGAATCTGTCTCGTATAGTTTAAAGCTGCTTCCTTAAAGGCCAATTCCAAAGAATCTTCATAGGATTTTTCTCGCAGCCCGGGCCCCAATTCATTGTGCACTTTGAACATCAATCCTATTAGCTTGTAGGAAAGTTCAGGATAAGCTATTTCTTTTCTAATAGTTGTATTTATAAACATTGATTTGTTTTTGTAATATTTGTAGATTCGTTTGGCTTTGTAATTCGTTACAAGATTTATTTTGCGAATTTTAAATTAAACAAGTATTGTTCTTTGACCTTATTTCTTTTCTCAACCTTGATCAATCCTTCGAGCAATCTGATCAAAAGGTCCCCTTGGGTTTTTATCATTTTGTAGCTGGCTAGGGTTATCCTATTGTATTCCTTGAATAGTCTGGCATAAAACAAGACATTCTCGCAAAGCTTTATCGCTTTTTTGTAACACTCAATTCTTTCTTTTTCGTTATAGCATTCATAACTCATGGAAACCAGTGATGTTATCTCGACCGAATCCTCTCTCATTGCTTCCAGAAAATTACTGTATTTTTTAATCTTTTTTGTTTTTGATTCCACCAGCGCAAAAAATTCGTTGGCTTTTTTGATGATTTGCACTTCGATATACTCTCTCATGGCTCGCTCCCTTGCGTTACTCTTTAAAATTTTTAATAACCCCTATCACCTTTCCCTGGATCATAAATGTGCCAGGTTCCGGAATAATAGTCTTGTGATCTTTGTTCGAGCTCATCGGCTCAAACATCGCCTTGCCCTTATCGGTTCGCAGTTTTTTGACTGTTGCTTCCGTCCCAATCAAAACAACCACTTTGTCGCCGTTTTCGGCGTGGCTCGTCTTTCGAAAAACAATATAGTCGCCATCATCGATACCGGCAAGGTTCATGGAATCGCCTTTTGCCGTCAGCATGAAGACGTCCTGTGCCCTTTTAACTAGCTTGGTCGAAAGAGGAATCCAGTCTTCGATCATTTCCTCGGCATAAATCGGCATGCCGCAAGCAACCCGGCCTACAAGCGGTACATTGACCACATCTTCGCTTGCAGCAACCACCTTTCGCCCATCCAAGACAACAATTCCTCTGGCTTGGTTCTCCAATCTTCGAATTTGTCCTTTGCTCTCAAGCGCTCTTAAGTGAGAAACAACGCCCATCGGAGAAGAACAGCCGATCTTTTCCTGCAATTCCCTTACCGTCGGCGCACCGCCGGTCTCTTTTACAGACTCTTTGATCCAGCTCAAAACTTTCTTTTGTTTGTCGGTTAATTCTTTGCTCATTTCATGACCTCCTACCAATTTACGAATCGTACTAATCTTTCGAATTGCCTCCTGTTGTCATTCCGACCTGTCCGTCCGGCAGGCGGGCCGACACCACGCTAGTGGCGAATGGAGGAATCCCTTTTTCTTACTTTGAATTTCAATTTTAGGATTTGTTTAGAATTTAGAAATTCGTATTTCGGATTTGAAAATACTATACATTATTATTTTCTGTATAGTGTAAGTGTATACTATAACTTATCCACAGGTCAAGAGTTTTGTATAGTATAAACTAGTATACAAAATGAAAAAGAACCTCGGGGAGGCTCTTTTTCTGTCAGTGTTTTTTTATTTAGACTTCAATGATCACCGAGATGACCATCGGACTACGCTTGGTGTGGCTATAGAGAAACGAGCTGACATGGTCGCGAATCTTAACCTTCATATTTGCCCAGTTCGGCAATGGCTCGCCTTCCCGACGCGACATCATCCTTTTGACTTCATTGCGCGCGTTATTGACCAACTGTTCGTTCTCGCGCATATAAATGAAACCGCGGGAAATAATGTCCGGGCTCGTAAGCAGCCGTCCGGTTTTTTTATCAACCGTGCAAATGACCACAAATATGCCTTCTGTCGCCATAACCTTGCGATCACGCAGGACTATTTCGCCGACATCGCCGATACCTAGCCCGTCTACCAACACTACGCCGTTTTGAACTTTCTTCTCAGCTTTGGCCACCCGTCCGTTTGCAATTTCCAGAACATCACCGTTATCGCAAACAAAGGTATTTTCGGCCGGAATACCGACGCTTTGAGCAAGCTCGGCGTGATGAACCAGGTGATGCACCTCGCCGTGCCAGGGGATTAGATATTTGGGATGCACAAGCTCAATCATGAGCTTTAGCTCTTCCTGCCCCGGATGTCCGGTCACATGAGTTCTGGAGCCATTTTTCTCGTCAAAAACTACTTCTGCGCCCCGTCTGAAAAGATCATCGATGACAGTCGTGATGGCCGACTCATTTCCAGGGATAGGGGAGGACGAGAATACTACAGTGTCGCCTCTTTTAATCTTGATCTGCTTGTGCTCGCCGCGAGCCATTCTTGATAATGCTGACATTGACTCGCCCTGAGAGCCCGTGCTCATAACTGATACCTGATTGTCGGCGTATTTGCCGATATCCTGGATTTTTATAACCGTATCTTGCGGAATTTTTAAATATCCAAGCCGGACTGCCACCTCCACATTCTTAAGTAAGCTTCTACCAGAGAAGGCAAGCTTTCTCTTGTGCGCCTTTGCGGCATTTATAATGAGCTGAATCCTGTTTATCTGGGATGAGAAAGACGCAATGATAATTCTGCCTGTGGCTCGATCAAAAATCTTGTCAAATGTCACCGCCAGCTCCTTCTCGCTAATGGAATATCCCGGCACCTCAGCGTTGGTTGAGTCCGAAAACATAGCCAAGACGCCCTTCTCGCCAAGAGCCGAGAGCTTGGGAATGTCGGTTTTGCGCCCGTCGACAGGGGAGTGGTCAAATCGAAAGTCTCCGGTGTAGAAAACCCGGCCGGCCGGAGTATTTATAACCACGCCAACTGCATCGGGGATGGAGTGAGCCACGCGTACCCATTCGATTTCAAATGCGCCAAGTTTCAACTTGTCCTTGTCCGGATCAATGACGTTTAATTTTAAACCCTTGTAAGGATGTTCTGCCATTTTGGCTTCGATCAACCCGCAGGTTAGTTTCGGCGCGTATATCGGCGCATTTATTCGCGGCATTATAAACGGAATGGCCCCGATGTGATCCTCGTGTCCGTGCGTGATCAAGACACCGCGGATTTTGTCCTTTTTGTCCTGCAGATACGAGATATCGGGTATAAGGTAATCGATCCCAAGCATGTCCCCGTCAGGGAAGTTAAATCCCATATCGACGATAATTATGTCGTTTTCGTACTCATAAACAGTCATGTTTTTGCCAACCTCGCCCAAACCGCCGAGGGGAATGACTTTCAAGACGCCTTTCCCTGGTCTGGCTTGAGCAGAGCTTTGCATCACTGATTCGTTTTTTGTCTTTATATTTTTGTTTTTGAGCGACGCGTCATATGGCGTCTGTTTTCTTTGCTTTGTCTTTGCGTTCATTTTGTTGTAATTTTGTCCTTTCTGCTCCGACTGAAACGTCGAAGACTTTTTAGAGTTCTTAGCTAATATTAATTTTTATAATTTTACCTTGTCATTCTGAGCTGGATTCAGAATCTATATAATAAATTGCTGGATTCCGGATCAAGTCCGGAATGACAGTGGTTTGTCAAATTAATTTTTGTTGTTTAGGTTGATTACCATTATTATTTAATTTTTCTTCGTCAATTTTCGCGAGTATCTTGGGAATTTTATTGAAATCTGTTTGCAGCGTCTCTTTCATTGAGCCGTTATAAAGAGCTACCGCCGGATGATAGAGGGCCAAAAAAACTTGTTTCCGGCCTCCTTTGCCTGCCCCGTACCTTGAAATGGTGCGCGGGTCATTCCCGCCCCCTCCCTTGTCATTCCCGCGCAGGCGGGAATCCGGTTCTTCAAAATGCAATTCCTTGCGAAATGCGTTGCCGTGGCATTTGGAAATCTGCAGTGTCGGGAAAAATCTGTTCATGGCATGCCGGCCTAGAAATACGATTAGTTTGGGATCGATTAGTTGAATCTGTCTCTTTAAATACGGCCAGCAAGCTTCGATTTCCTCAGGCTTGGGATCACGATTGTTCGGCGGCCTGTGCTTCAAAACATTTGCTATGTAGACATCTTTTCGCTGCCAGCCCAAACTCTCAATTAATTCCGTTAGCAGCTGTCCGGCCCGGCCGACAAAAGGTTCGCCCTGAAGATCTTCATCCTTACCCGGCGCTTCGCCGATAAACATGACGCGAGCTGTTTCGCTGCCGACTCCCGGCACATCCTTGGTTTTTGTTTTAAAGAGTGAGCACCTCTCGCACTTTGAAACAAGCTCATTCAAAGCTGAAAGACTATCAGTACCTAAAATATCCTTGTCAGTTATTTTCATTTTGTTTGTCAGCGTAAATCCGCGTATATTCCGCGTGAATCTGCGAATTATTTATTAGAGAACTTCAAAACGTTGGGTCAAGTATAGCAAATAGATGGCAAATGTCAATGATTTTCTGCCGCCAAGGGACGGACCCTTGGCATCTAGACCTCACTGATTATCTCAAAGCCTTTAAAGCTTCCTGTGATTGCCAAACCAACAATTCTACCCTTAGTCAACCCCTTTTGTCGGATCTTCTATCCGGGGTCCAGACATCTTGGACACTTTTAACCAAATAATTAAGAATTGAAAGGAGCTAAAAGTGAGTATCAAGATGACAGAAGAACAATTAAAGATTTATGGAGCCAGGTTAAGACTGGCTTG
>JAJYFH010000028.1 GCA_021791015.1 bacterium
ACATACAATACGTATCGGCCGCATGAATCTTTGGCCAACAAAACACCACTACAATATTTAAATAGTTTAGAAGGATTTGAAGGTTCAAATTTAGATTTCAGTGTCCTAAATGTCTAGACCCTGCACCGTCGTAATTTTGGCATTTGCAGCAATAAAAACTGGAAAAGATTACTGGCTTTGGGTATAATAGACAAACAAAATATATGCCGCGGTGGTGAAATTGGTATACACGCTAGTCTTAGGAACTAGTGGGGAAACCCGTGGAGGTTCGAGTCCTCTCCGCGGCACCAACGAAGTTGTTTGCAAAGAGGTGGCGAGAACCCCCAGAAACTGCCGAAGATAACATTAAATCACAAAAAAGGGAATTTAAGTCTATAAAATAATCTTTTAGGAAAGTAAAATAAAAAGCAGTGGTGCTTTTCGAGTCCTCGCAGCTAGCACCAACGAAGTTGTTTGCAAGTGAGAGACGAGAAGTTTATCCGCTTTTGGCGGAAGTCCTCGCAGCTAGCACCATATGATTCAATCCAAAATTTACAATCCAGAATTAAAAAATATGAAAACACTCAAAGGACAAGAGCTAAAAGAAGCTCAAAGATATATAAGGAAGGCAGCTGACTTTTCAGGAGAATCTATCTGTTCCAAGTTTAGAATCGGGGCGGTTCTCGAAAAAAATGGGAAAATTATAGGTAAAGGATTCAACGGGCCAATAGGCAAGGCTTGTAATCCGTGTCTATTAAACCTTTTGCACAAAGGTATCAAAACCGAGTTGTGTTTTGCCATGCATGCCGAGGAAAGGGCAGTCGTTGACGCTATCGAAAAGGGGCGCGACACAAGCGGCACAACTTTGTATGCCACCTATGTGAAAAATAATAAGCCAACCTCGACCGAGGATTCCTTCTGCGCGCATTGCTCCAGGATTTTGCTTGAGTCGGATGTCGAAAGGGTGGTTTTGCCGGAAAAAGGCGGACTTTCTTCATACGACATCAATGAATTCTATGATCTAAGCTTTGATAAGTTTATCGAAAAGAACTATATAATGTAGTTTCAGATTGCCTTAAGTGCCAATTTGGTATAAAATATAAAGCAGTAAGATAAGGGTCAACTGGTGAGGGTTGACCTTTGTTGTGTTCCGTTGATATACGATGAAGGGAAGGGGTTGAAGTGGCAAAAAGAATTCGCATCATAGACACCGAAGAACTAACGGGAAAGAATCCACTTTTCCACCACACGGTCGAGACCAACCTCACGACAGAGGACTTCGAATTGTATTTACAACAAGACGATCCTGAGGCAGATTGCTCCCGGTTACTTCTGGACCTTATGAGGCGCGGTTTTCGTTGCTCGCTCTCCGGGTCGGACATTCTGGTCTATGCTGGCACGGTCGTATGGGGAGATATGCACTCAGACGACTACATTGCCAGCATTGCCGTGAATAGAGCAAAGGCGGTGATCAATTCGGAGGATAGCGATCAACCCGGAGCCATCGAGTTTCTGTCTGAGTTCCTGGCCCGCTGTGGGTTTAACGACGTGGGTATACACTCCGGCGGCCAGAAGTAGCGCCAAGAGCCTCAGGTCGGGTCGGCCGTTTCTTTCAATGCTTCAAATCTTGGGCTGGCTCCCAGGTAGGGGGGAGCCAGCCCGAGCAGGGTTATTTATAAAATCTGGATGATATGCCGGATTTTTTTTATGTTAATTAACAGAGTCTGACGGTATTTTGGAAGCTGTTTTATTGCCTAAAGCCAAACTTTGGGCTATAATTTTGAAGTTGTAGCATATTGAAGAAAAGAAGTGCTGCAAGGACACACCTTGCAAAATGCGAAAGCAAGGAATGTCTTTGAAAGGAGTTAGAGGAAGTAAAAGGGAAGACTTATCAGGGTTCGGATATCAGATTTCGGATGTCGGAGCAGTGTATGTGGATGTCAGGCAAATTAGAATGGCAAAGGAATATTATGAAGATAGAAAAAATTAATTTATCAAGTATCAAGGTTAAGCTGACAATCGATTTAACAGAGGCGGAGCTGAAGCCTCATATTGAAAAAGTTTACAAAGACCTAGCCAAGAACTTAAAGATCCCGGGATTTCGCCCTGGCAAAGCGCCGCAGTTTGTAGTTGAAAGAGAAGTGGGGCAGGATAAGTTCTACGCCGAGGTTTTGGATGCGGTTTTGCCGGAAGCTTACTACAATGCCATTACGAAGAAAAAGTTAATTACCGTGTCAAGGCCTGAGATTAAAGTAGTGAAATTTGCTCCGACCGGCGGACTGACGTTTGAGGCGATTGTCGAGACATTGCCGGAGATTAAATTACCGGATTATAAAAAAATCAAGATTTCAAAGAAAGAAATAAAAGTCTCAGACAAAGACATTAAGGAAGATTTAAGCGCTTTGCAGGAAAGATACGCCGAGTTTAGAGAGGTGAGCAGAAAGGCGGCAAAAAATGACCGGGCAGAGATTGATTTTGAAGGCACGCAAAAGGGCACACCACTTGAAAACACGAAAGCTGAAAAATACCCCATCGTCATCGGCAGCGGCGCATTTGTGCCGGGGTTTGAGGAGAACTTAATCGGCATGTCAAAAGGGGAAGATAAGACGTTTGACGTAACTTTCCCGAAAGATTATCACGAGAAAAATCTGCAGGGCCAGAAAGTGACATTTAAGGTAAAGATGGTATCGATTTCAGAAAAAGTCTTGCCGGAGGTAAATGATGAGTTTGCCAAAAAGTTTGGCGTTTTCAGAAATGTCAAAGAACTTGAGGAAGGAATCAGGAAGAATCTGGGTGAAGTCCGTACAATGGAAGAGCGCCGAAGATTGGAAGAAGATATAATGACAAAGATAAGCGAAAAAGTTAATGTCGAAGTGCCCGAAACGCTCGTGCATCAGGAAATTCACCGCATGCTGCACGACGCAGAGGCAAATTTGCAACAATCCGGCATAACCCTTGAGCGGTATTTGGAAATGACCAAGAAAACCAAAGAAGAGATGGAGAGTGAAATGGAGCCAGACGCCGAGAAGAGGGTCAAAGTAGGGTTGGTGCTTTCGAAGATTGCAGAAGCGGAAAATGTGAAAGCTACGCCTAAGGAAATTGAGGAAGAGAAGAAAAATATCCTGGCCTCATCCGGCGGGAGCGATGAAGTAAAGAAACAGCTGGAGAGCCACGAAGTCGAACATCAGATAGAAAACAGCATCATTTCAAGAAAAACAATCGATAAACTTATAGAATATTGCGTAAAATAATTCGGATGTCATTCCGGACTTCCTGCCCGTCCGGCAGGCGGGGATCCGGAATCTATACAAATAAATTCTGGATTCCCGCCTCCGCGGGAATGACAAAAGAGGGATAATGACAAAGAAAGGAGAGGAAATGAGTGAACCGAAACCTAAAAATCAAATACTTATACCTACCGTCATCGAGCAAACCCACATGGGTGAGCGGGCTTATGACATTTATTCGCGCCTGCTAAAGGACCGAATCATCTTTCTTGGAACGGCAATTGACGAAAATGTGGCAAACATTATCATCGCCCAGCTACTCTTCCTTGAGAGCGAGGATTCCAAGAAGGACATTAACTTATACATAAATTCACCGGGCGGGTCGGTTTATGCGGGCCTTGCCATTTACGACACCATGCAATACATCCAGTCAAAAGTCATAACGACTTGCATTGGCATGGCAATGAGCATGGGCGCTGTCATTTTGGCCGGGGGAGCCAAAGGATCGAGATTTGCTTTGCCGAATTCTAAAATAATGATTCACCAGCTTTCCGGCGGCTTCCAGGGACCGGCTGCTGACATCGAGATTCAGGCCAAGGAAGCTTTGACTTTACGCAAGAAATTAGATGAGATATTGGCGCGCCACACAGGGCAGCCGATAAAGAAGGTTTCCGAAGACACTGACCGCGACAACTTCATGACGGCCGAGGAAGCCAAAAAATATGGTATTATAGACAAAATAATAGAAACTAGGTAATTAGGGATTAGGCAACTAGGTAATTAGGAATGGAGAAACAATGAAGCTGGAAGAAATTTACAGATTATTTATCCAAAAAGGCATCGAAGCAGACCCGAGGGATAAAAAGCAAATTGAGAAAAGCCTAAAAAAACTAGAAGAGAAGTACGGCAAGCTCGACAAAAAGGAAAAAGAAGAGTTCGACATCGAAAAACTCACAAATCCTTTTGCCGACACGCGGATTTTAAACGGGGATCCTAAAACAGAGGTGAAAACCGCTTTGGTCGGTATCGATATGGAGACGCCGGAGATTTTGCTTGCTGAAAAATTAAAGGAAAGAGGCAAGAAAATTGACCTAGTCATTGCCCACCATCCGGAAGGCAAAGCCTTGGCTGCGCTTGACCAAGTGATGCATGTCCAGGCGGATGTTATGAATAAATACGGTGTCCCGATCAATGTCGCTGAAGGTGTTATGGCCGGCAGAATTTTAGAAATTTCGCGAGCGGTCGCGCCCGCAAACCACAATAGAGCCGTTGATACAGCAAAGATTCTCGATATGCCATTTATGTGCTCGCATACCGTTGCCGACAACCAGGTTTACAATCTTCTGGCAAATTTGATGGAAAAGAAGAAGCCGGAAACAGTTGGCGATGTACTGGACGCGCTAAAAGAGATTCCGGAGTATAAGGAAGCGATTAAAGTTGGCGCGGGTCCCAGATTGTTTACGGGAAAGCCCGAAAACAGAGCGGGCAAAATTGCAATTACTGGCATGACAGGAGGCACCGATAGCGATCCGGCATCAATTGAAAAAATGGCCCAATCCGGTATTGGCACAATCATCGATATGCACACTTCCGACAAGCATAAAGAAGAGGCGGAAAAGCATCATATAAATATCGTAATTGCCGGACACATGGCATCTGACTCTATTGGAATGAACTTGCTTCTTGATGAGATTGAGAAAAGGGGCGTGAATGTTATTCCTTGCTCGGGGTTAATTCGGGTCAAGAGAAATTAACATTGTCATTCTGGCCCGCTTCGACTCAGCGAGGCGGGCTTGTCCAGAATCCGTTTCGTCATTCCTGGTCTGCCCGCCCGCCTTTGGCTGGGATCGGGAATCTATAAAAATAATTTTCCTTTTTCACTTTTTTAGAAAAAGTGAAGCAAAAATCGCGGCTTAAGCGGTCTCTCAAAGTATCGCCTGGTTCGTTCTCTCATCTTTAAAAAAATTAACTCGCAGGCTCAAACAAAATTCTTTTTTAAGGTTCGTTTACTCCCAGGTTCGCTTTTCTAGCCGATAGCCGCAAGAGAGATGCCGCAATTGTGGAAGAAAGTGAGATGATCATCGTAATAACATATAGAACAATTTGTATGATATTTATCTACATCACCAATCCCACAAAAGAGGAAGCGAAGAAAATCGCCAAGCATTTGATTGGCAAAAAATTGATTTCTTGCGCCAACATCCTTCAAAGCGACAGCCTTTATAATTGGGAAGGAAAGCTGGCGGATGAGGAAGAATTCATTTTGCTCGGCAAAACTACGCATAAAAACTACGATAGAATAGTTGCTGAGGTTGAAAAGATCCATTCCTATACCGTGCCATGCATCATCAAAATCCCAATGTCGCCAAATCCTAAGTACGAAAACTGGCTAAATTCCGAGCTGAATAAGCAAAATTAATCATAAAAATAATCCATCACGCCACTGTTATTTCGACCGATCCGACAGCTGCCGGAGACGAGTGGAGAAATCCCTTTCTCTGTGCGTAACTGGTCAACATATTAAGGGATCCCTCGACTTGGCTGGATTCCCTTCGGATGTTTACCCGACACTTGGCGGGCGGGAATGACAGGAGAAAAACTGTTGACTATTTTTTAAAAAAAGAGTATATTGTTCCTTAGTCTTTATTATGCTAGAAAAAAGGGAATAAATTGACCGAGGCTAATTCCCAAAAATAATGGAAGAATAAAAAAACTCCTACAAAAAAGAGAAGTTAATTTTAATTTATTAAGGAGCAACTGTTTTTATGTCAAAAGCCGTCTCTGCGCCCGCAAAAAAACAAAGAAAGTATTTTAACAAGGTCCAGGAAGTTCTCCCTTTGCCAAACCTGACCGAGGTACAAACCCAAAGCTATAACTGGTTTGTGCGCGAAGGTATCGGCGAAATTTTCGAAGAGCTTTCACCGATCGAGGACTTCACAAAAAAGAACTTAGAGCTTTCATTTAAGGACTATTATTTGGAGGAAGAAAAGCACTCTGAGAAAACCGCCAAATTGAAAAAGATGACTTATGAAGCTCCCATCAGAGTCAATGTTGAACTAAAAAATAAAGTAACCGGCAAAACAAAAAGCCAGGAAATTTTCCTCGGCGACCTTCCGCTCATGACCAAAAGAGGCACCTTTATCATTAATGGTGTGGAAAGGGTAATAATCAGCCAGCTTATGAGATCTCCGGGGGTATTCTTCAGCGCAGAATATTCGGGAGATCGAAAGCTTTTTGGGGCCAAAATGATACCGGTTTACGGCGCTTGGCTTGAGATGGAGACATCGGCTCAGGACGTCATATATTTGAAAATTGACAGAAAAAGAAAATTTCCCATAACCACATTCCTGCGCGCCTTCGGTTATGTGACGGATGAGGACATAAAGAAAGCGTTTGCGGATGTAAACACCGACAAAGAGCATGATTATATACAGGAAACACTGGACAAAGATGCTTCATCGAATCGAGACGAAGCATACATCGAGACATACAAAAGGATAAGGCCGGGAGATCTGGCTACAGCTGACAACTCAAAATCTTTGATTGACAGCATGTTCCTTGACCACAAAAAATACGACTTATCAAAAGTCGGCAGATACAAGATAAATAAAAGGTTAAATTTAAATCTGTCAGAGGCTAGAGAAAACAGAATTTTCAGAATCGGAGATCTGATCGAAGTTATAAAGGAAGTCATTCGATTGAACAATACGCAAGGCGAACCGGATGATATAGACCACTTGGCAAACAGGCGTCTTAGGACTATGGGCGAATTGCTTCAGCAGAGATTTAGAGTCGGGCTGCTTCGAACAGAGAGAATTATCAGGGATAGGATGAGCACCAATGATCCTGAAACGGTTACACCAAGCCAGCTGGTGAATGTCAGGCCTGTTGTAGCGGCTATCAAAGAATTCTTCGCATCATCTCAGCTGTCTCAGTTTATGGATCAGACAAACCCATTGGCAGAACTTGCCAACAAGAGAAGATTGTCGGCGCTTGGTCCGGGTGGTTTAACAAGGGAGCGTGCCGGTTTTGAAGTTCGTGATGTGCACAGAACCCATTATGGCAGAATCTGTCCGATAGAAACTCCGGAAGGGCCAAACATCGGTTTGGTTAACGCGCTTGCGTCATATGCGCAGGTAAACGAATACGGATTCTTGGAAAGCCCGTATAGAAAAGTTGTAAAAGAAGTCAAAAATGACGGCAAGTCAGCCGTTGGTGAGATCTCAGATGAACTGGTTAAAGAAGGGGCTAAAAAGATTATTGGAAGCGGTGAAGCTATCACTGAAAAGGCCGCAAAGGCACTTGCAAAAATCAAAAAAACAACGGTTAAGGTAAGGCCTCGCGTAACAAAAGAAATAGTTTATTTGGATGCTTCCGAGGAAGAAAAATCGATTATCGCAGAAGCAAATGCGCCGTTGGATGAAAAAGGATACTTTAAAGAAAAAATACTTCCGGTTCGCAGGCACCTGGAAGCCGACGAGGCGGAAATTGATGAAATTGATTACATTGATGTTTCAAGCAAACAGGCAGTGAGTGTTTCTACGGCCTTAATCCCATTTCTTGAGCATGACGCCGCAAACAGAGCTTTGATGGGCGCAAATATGCAACGCCAGGCCGTATCTCTTGTAAAGCCGGAATCTCCGATTGTGGGAACGGGTGTTGAGGCAAATGTCGCCGAAGCTTCAGGCCAGATAGTCAGAGCCGGCGCAAACGGGGAAGTTATGTCCTCGACAGCTGATTCTGTAACAGTTAAAT
>JAJYFH010000029.1 GCA_021791015.1 bacterium
GATCCATCTTAATTTTTCTTCTTGGGTACTATTTGGCATTGTTTTCATATCTCCCATTTTAATGTTAAAAGTGCAAAAGGTGTGTGCACATTACCAAAATTCATTGACCTTTTCTGTGTTCTATAATATAATATTTTGGTAATAAAAAGAGGTATGTCATGTCCCACACAAAAGCGGGCGGTTCAACAAAAAATGGCAGAGATAGCGCCGGTCAAAGGCTTGGCGTCAAGCTTTTTGGCGGCCAGTTTGCAAGGTCAGGACAGGTTTTAGTGCGTCAGCACGGCACAAAATGGGAGCCTGGTGAAAACGTCGCCACGGGGAGAGACGACACTCTTTATGCTAAAACGGATGGTTACGTAAAGTTTACCAAGAAGCAACTCCTTAAATACACCGGCAAGCTAAAGAGAAAAACAATCATAAATGTAGAACCGGCAGAAAAATAAAAATTGACCTTAGGGGTCAATTTTTATTTTAATTTCTAAGCTCGAATTTCTAATTTCTAAACAAATCCAAATTATCAAATGTTTCAAAATTGCCATTCCGCCTGCCTGCCGGCAGGGACTATTCCTTAAATTATAATCAGTTGACCTGGCTGTCGGTAGGTGGGTCCGGAATCCAGAAGGTTAAATGCAGGTTAACTGGATTCCCGCCTCCGCGGGAATGACAAGGGGGGTGGGCATGGCAAGATGCAGTGTATCGTTTCGAAAATTAGAAAATTATAATTTTGATATTGTTTAGGATTTCCCCGCCTGCCGGACGGGCAGGGATATTAGGATTTAGGATTTTTTATCCTATTTTGCAGCCGGTTTTACTTCAATCTCAATATCGGTTGACACCCCATGTCCCAGTTTTACATGTGCGATGTGTTCTCCTGTTTCTCGGATGCTTTCGGGAAATTCAATACTGTGCCTGTCTATGTCAAAGCCTTTGTCTGCCAGTTTTTCGGCAACATCTTTATTCGTCACAGATCCATAAAGCTTCCCCTCGTCTCCTATCTGCATCTCGAGTGTAATCTTTGCCTTTCCAACTTTTTCTGCCAGTTTCTCAGCCTCGCTAACTTTCCTCTCTTCTTCTTTTTTTATTTTCGCAAGTTTTGACTCTATCTTTTTTATTTCCTCATCGGTAGCAATAACCGCAAGATTTTTCCTGAAAAGAAAATTTCTGGCATAACCATCGGGAACATTTTTCACGTCACCGACTTTATTTGTCTCGACATTCTCTAAAAAAATTACTTTTACCATTGTGTTCTCTCTTCTGTTATTTACGCTTCTCTCTGTCATTCCCGCGAAGGCGGGAATCTATCTGATACTATTTTATTTGTCTGGATTCCCGCCTCCGCGGGAATGACAATGCAAGATGTGTCTGTATTGTTCTGTGTTCTCAAATTTTATTTAGCCAGCAGCCCCATCGCCTTGTCCATCTGCGGATCGCGATTCGCGCTAAAATCTGCGTCGGTCAGCTTTACCTCAACATCAGGATTGATGCCTGTTTTGTTGATATTAACTCCGTTTGGAGTAAACCAGTGGGCGACCGTGACCTTCAGCTCTGAGCCGTCCGGCAAACTCTCCACTTCCTGTACAGAGCCCTTGCCAAATGTCTTCTCGCCTACCAGCTGTGCTCTGCCATTGTCATGCATTGCGCCGGCAGTGATTTCGGCTGCCGAAGCCGAACCGCCATTTACCAGTACGATCATCGGGTATTTGTTTTTGTCTGTCATTTTGCCGTTCCCGCTTGCCGAAAAAGTCTGGCTTTTCCCGTGTTTGACGTCTTTTTCCGTAACTATTGTGCCGCTTTGCAGGAATTCACTTGAAACGTCAATGGCGCTATCGAGCAGGCCGCCGGGGTTGTTGCGAAGGTCTAAAATAATGCCATGCACGTTGTGGCTTATCCCGTCGTCCTCGGCCTGGCGTATTAAGCTTGCCGTTTGGTCGTCAAATCTTGAAGCGCTAATCACTAAAATGCCGTTTTTGATGGAATATTTCACGCTTTTGACATCTATAGTGGCTCGTGTAATCTTGTAATCTTTTATTGCGCCTGCCCTATCGATGGTTAATGTCACGTCGGTGCCTTCCTTGCCCCTAATCTTTGACACAGCCGTATCAAGCGGCATACCGCTGGTATTTTCGCCGTTAATTTTCGTTATCACATCCCCGGCCTTAATGCCGGATTTGTCTGCTGGTGAACCGGGGATGGGCGCTATGACCGTTAATTTGTCATTTTTGATGCCTATCTCGGCGCCGATGCCGGAAAATGTGCCGGACAAATCCTGCTCAAACTGTTTTGCCTGGTCCGGATTGAAAAATTCTGTATACGGGTCGCCGAGTGACTTGACCATGCCATCGATCGAGCCGTAGAGCATATTTTTGTAGTCCACATTTCCGTCGAACTTGCTGCCGATGGTATCCCAAACTTTCCAGAATTCGTTGAAGTCGACATTTTTTGATCCGCCGGTATTTGTGATAATTTGCGGCAATATGCCGCCGGTTGGCAGAGACCTGGCATAGCCTAAAATGTATCCGCCGGAAAATATAATGAAAGCCGCCAAGAGTGATACTAGCAGTCTCTTCTTTCTATTGTCTTTTCGTGTATTCTTATCGTTTGCCATAAAAGCCCTCTGTCATTCCGGACTTGATCCGGAATCTATATTAATAAATCCGTCATTCCGGCGTATTAAACAAGGTCGGATCCTTGCTGTACTCACAAGGTCCGACCTTGTAAGCAATTTCTGCCGTCATTCTGGCTTGCCCAGAATCATTCTGCTAAATTTTCAACATAACAAATACCATTCTACCCCCTCCCCTTAGAAATATCAATTGTCTATTTGGAGAAAATTAATAATAAGTCCAAGCTTTTGTTACTTCAGATTGTTCATATCGGTGCGGAGGGCTATAGTATGGATCATTAACGGTATATGTGTCACCAGAATAACCTGTAATAACTATAAAATGTGCTCCATCTACATTTGCAATAACTGGTTTGTGTAAATCAAGCGCTTTTTTTATGGCACCCCAATCAGTTCCCAAGAGTCTCTGTGAATAGCCATTAATAGATTCTGTATATTGATCATTTTCAAGTCCACCAGCGCTATCATAATTATGCATCTGAGCTTCTTGCCAGGGATCAGTAGGAATGCCAAGCATTGTTCTCACCATTGCGTAACTTGTTATTAAGCAACCATCAATCCCCATATAATATCCAGGGGTATAAGGTTTACTGCCCCAACTTGAGTCAGTTTGGCTCCAATATTTGTAGACGGAGTTTGTAACAACTAGATTACCGGTTGTACCACCACATCCGTAGACTAAGCAATACAAGATTCCCTTCTTTGCGTTTAAGCTCGAAATATTTTGTTGTAGCAGCGCCGCGTCGTTTTGAGTAACGGCCAAAAGATTTGATTGTGTAGATTTTTTATTGTTTAAGTCGGCTTCTTGGGAATCGAGGTTCTTTTTTAGGTTTTCCTCGTCGGCTCTGGTTTTATCTAGGTTTGCCTTCGTTTCCTTGATTTGATCTAGTGTGTTCTGCACCTTTAGCTGCATAGTCTGCAAATATTCTGACTGATCTACGAAATCAGAAAAATTGTTAGAACTGGCAATCATCTCCAATGGTGAGGTGTTGCCGTTTTCATATAATGTTATCAAAAACGAATTTAGGGTGTCCTTTTCTTTTGCCAGCTTCTCTTCTGTTTGGGTTATTTGCTCCTTTGTAATTGCTATCTTATCGTTTGTTGCCTGGATTTGAAGTTGGGTTTGGCTGATTTGACCGTTTAGTACGTTTATCTGGTCACCTAATGTTTTGATCTGTGATTGTTTTGTAGATAAATCCTGATTTGCCGAGTTCAGCTGGGCATTTACGGCGTTTAGATCATCCTGAGTGTCTGCAAGCGCGTGTTGTGGCTGGTTAGTCGGAACGATGGCCAGAGAGAGTGCGAATAGCGCAACGACAATGATTGCCCTGCTTAAGGATTTTGAGAGACATTTTTTTAATACATTTCTCATCACAAGCGCTATTATAACACTTTCGCTTTATTTTACAAAGGATTCACAAAAACGAAATTATCAATACTCGCACTATTTGGAAATTCAAGATGTGGACCCTGCCATGGGTCGTTCATTATCCAATGGCCTGGCGCGTATTCACCTGTTATAACGACAGAATGGACGTCGACGCCTGGTATGATATTTGAGCCAGAGGCAATGAAGGGTATGCGCCGATATGCTAAACTTTCAGCTTTTTGCCGCTCAGCAGATGTTGGTGCCCCTAAGTTACTGGTAACATTGAATTTGCCATAGAAATTTCCGTTTGGAATTAGATCCGCGCCGCTAAAGTGTGTTGATTCAGTTGCAAATTGAGGAGGTGTAATCATGTATCCGTATGCCTGGAATATCATAACTAGACTCGTTAATTTGCACCCCACCCAATAGATTGTATAATCCGTCCCATTGATATAATCATTTGGATACCAAGTCTGGTATATCTGAGGTACCTTGATTGGCCCTGATGATCCACCGGACGACCCGGTGCCAGAGGATTGCGGTGTCGGGTTTGACGTATCCGGGGGCGCTTGTGGCGGTGGGGCTGGTGGATGAGCCAACGCATATTTTAATTGATTTACCTGAGCTGTTTTTTCATCAATTGAATTTTTATATTTTTGCCCCTCTCCATTTGCCTCATTTAAAAGCATTTGTTTCGCATATCTCTGATTATCAAGGTTGGCTTTCTGGTTTAATTGGGTTTGTTGGAGGGCGGCTATTTGATTTTTTTTCTGCTGGATGTTGTTTTTGTTGTCTGACAGTTCTTTCTCGAGCCCCTTGATGGTGTCGATAGTGTCCTTGGTTTTCTCTTGTATAGTTTGCAGATATTCATCCCTATCCACAAAGTCCGAGAAACTGTTTGAGCCGGCGATCAGCTCAATTGGCGTGACATTTGAATTTTCATAAATTGTCACGAGCTGTTCGTTTAGGTCTGCCTTTTCGGCTTTGAGTTTGGCTTCATTTGCAGCGATCTTGCCGTTTATGTCGGTGATTTGAGAATTTGCTGCATCTATCTGGGCTTGCGTGTCATTAATCTGTAACTGGACAATATTGATCTGGCCATCATAGACCGCCACTTCGTCAGAGAATGTCTTAGCGTCTTTCTTCTTTGCATCAAGTTGGGTTTGCAGCTGGGCAATCTGAGTATTTAGGTTATCCACATCCGCCTGAGTGTAAGCATTGGCTGGCTTGTTTGTCGGGACAAAGATGATAGCCATCAAAAAAAGAGCCAAAACGCAAACAGCTCTATAGAGTTGGTTGTATAGAATTTTTTTGGTCCGCTTGAATGCCGGACAGATTTTTGTGTTTGTTTTTCCCAAATTCCCTTTTGAAATTTGGGAATTGGTTATTGGAAACTTCATTTCCTCCCCCTCCAAGCACATTATATCCTAAATATGTCATGTGCACAATATATCATAACAATTATCACCTCCCTGTCAAGATTTTTAGGTAATGTGCTTATGGTTAATCTCACAAAAATCTCAAGCCACAAGGTTCGACCTGTCAAGCAGGTTCGACCCGCCAAGCGGGTCGAACCTTGTAAATACTTGTAAATACATCAGTCTAAAATTACATCTTTCAGTATTTTTAAGGAATCGATCTTGTAGTCTTCGACGAATTGTTTGTATTCATGAGGGTTATTGAATTGTTCAAGGACGGCAGCCGGTTTGACCCAAGTAAGAGCGCTTTCATTATCCAAAAAATATTTATAGCTTGAGTAAGGATACTCTTCCAGTTTTTGGTTTATGTCTAATGGATTCATATGAATATATCGCGAGAGATGTATGAGATATTCATCCTTATCAACCAGAGCAGCTTTATATGTTCCTTGAAAAAGACTACCCACTCGTTTGTATTTTTTGTTGAAGTAAGCGACATAAGCGTTTGAGATACTTCTCATAAATTCGGTCATGCCTGATTCGTCAAGCAATTTGATCAAAAAATGAAAGTGATTTGGCATCAGGCAGTAAGCAATAAGCTCTAGTGATTCCGACTTATCTTTGACGCGGGTGTATTCCATAAAGTCCGGTTTCTCTCCCGATAAAGAAAGTTCAAGGAGGCGGGTAAAAACATGATAATCTTTCTTATCGGGGAAAATTGTCCGCTTTTCCACTCCGCGGTTATAGATATGATATATCTCATTCGGAGCAAACTTTTTAACTATATTTCTGCTAGGCATAACATAAACATTATCTCTAACAAGGTTCGACCTGTCAAGCAGGTTTGACCCGCTATGCAGGTCGAACCTTGTAAAGCTTCTTCGAGGCTAGTTTATGTAGACTATGCCGTAGTCGTAGGGATTGATTACCCTTTCGTCGTAGGAGTATGGCGTCCAGTTGTATTCAGAAATCAGGATCGTGCCGTTTCCATAGACCGCCTCAACGATCGCAACGTGGCCATAGCCTCCGATATATGGAAATACTGCAACCGCTCCCGGATTTGGTCCGCCGTTTGCCATGCCGGCCCATTGGGCTGCGTTACCCATAGCTCTTGGCACCGGCCGGCCGTGCGCGGCGCGCCACCAAGCAGCATATGATGTACATTCACCGATGAAGTATCCGTATGCGTCGGGCGTGTCTATTAAATTTGAAGGAGGCGGGTTGCCGTATGGATAGCCTCCGCCGCCGCCCGTCATGACATTCTCGGAAAACTGGGCTGACATAGCCGCCTTTTGGGCATAGAGGCTATTCAATTGACCCTGAAGGTTTGCGGCATCGGCGTTTGCCTGAGCCAGCAAATTATTTTTTAGCGCAAGCTGATTGTTTAAGCCCTGCTGCTCTAAAACCTGTTGGTGCTGCATAGTTTTTAGGCTCGCCATTTGCTTATCCAGGTCATGTCTCTGCTGATTCAGCTGATCCTGGATTGCTCGTATTTTGTCCACAACCTCCTTGGCTTTCAGCTGCATGGTCTGCAGGTATTCCGCCTGATCTACAAAATCCGAAAAGTTATTTGCCCCGGCTATTTGCTCGAGCGCCGGTGTATTGCTGTTTTCATAGATAACCGTCAGATATTCATTTAAAATATCTCTTTGTTTTTTAAGCTCAGCCTTGTTTGCGGCAATCTTTTGATTTAGGTATTCTATGTCGGCTGTTGTCTTACTAATATCTCCTGCGGTCTGGTCAATCTGGGCCTGGAGAGCGGCCGCCTGATTATCGATAGCTGAGATCTCGTTTTGAATGGAATTTGCCTGCGCCTGTTTGGCATTTAAGCTGTTTGTCACTTGGTTGATCTGGCCATTTATCTGGTCGATGGTGGCGGCATTTGCTTGCTCCATGGTGCTTAAAGGAAGGACAAACAATAATAACATAGATACAAAAGAGATCCCCGTCGCTAAATCAGCTCTTAATCTTTTGCGGTTAAAAATTTTGAGCGACGACTTGTCTCTCAACCAGCGACTCGGCGGTGTACCTAAATTGCCTAGTTGACAAAACTTGACTGGATTCCCGCCTTCGCGGGAATGACAATCAGGGGTATGAATTTGATGCTTTTGTATTTTTTTAAATACTAGAGGGTTGCTTTTCCGGCCGTGCTTTCCCCTTTTTGTTCTACCCATTTATTCTTTCTGCAATGCAGCGGTTAGTTGCCCAATATGTTTGTGTTTTTGAAGCACAAACATCGACCATTTTACATGATGGGAACCGTAGGTCAAGCATGAGAGAGATGCGGGAATCGTAGGAATCGCGGGAAATGTTGAAGGTGCAAAAACAAAAAAGGACACACCTTGCAAAATGCGAAAGCAAATAATGTCCTTGTTTCTACAAATAAAACAAGTGAAGCGGTAAAACAGCTAAAAATTTATTGCAAGCTTCTTTTGTTACAGCTTCTTTAGATATTTGCGGATTGCAACGGAGCTAGATGCGACACCTATCGTGATGCCGGCTG
>JAJYFH010000030.1 GCA_021791015.1 bacterium
CCGATCTGTGATCCTTTTCTGATGCTGATATGGTCCAGAAATGCGAACCGTTTACTTTATTACAAAAACGGTATACGGGAGCAGCGCTTGTGGAGCTATTTGAGACATAGTAGGCAATACCCTCATATGTGTAGGTCGATGACATGTTGGCAATGATCGAGTTTTTTTCCGTCAATGATGAAGTAAAAAAATGATAGTTGTTTGCCGAACTATAAAACCGGTACAATGGCGCCGTATTTGCCCCCGAGGCGTAATACATATTGTAAGCAATACCTTCATAGGAATAAACGTCAGGCCAGGTCGCTATAATATGGTCTTTTTCGGCAGACGATGTGGTGAAGAAATGGGAATAATTAATCATATTATAGAACCGGTAAACGGGCGTGCCCGGGTTGGCATTGCCGTAAATGTAATAAGCAATCCCGACAAAGGTGTCGATACCCGGCCATTTTACCAGAATATTGTTTTTTTCATCCAGTGAAGCCGTGTCTACATAGTTGCCGGTGACGTTATTTTGCAGCCGATACACCGGCTGAGTACTGCTCGAAGACGTCGAGACATTAAAGGCCACCCCCTCATAGGAGTAAAGGTTGGGCTCTGAAAGGTAAGTGGCTTTATCTGCATCTGAAATTGTATAAACATGGGCTCCATTTGACAACTTATAGAATCGGTACAAAGGGCTGGAATTATTTGAGCTGGTATCAACTTTAAAAGCTATATCTTCAAAATGATAAGCAGGATTATTCGCAATAATATTGTTTTTTTCCGTCTCTGATGAGGTATAAAAATGATCGCCATTATCCGGGTCATAGAAGCGGTAGACATTGGCCATAGCGGTCGGATTGACATTGACAATGGTCGGCGGACTGGTCAAAGAATTGTATGAAGCGGTAACGCCGTAGGTTCCGGGAATATTGGCAGTGTAAAGTCCAGCGGTATCTGCTCCGTTCCAGGTTAGGCTTAGCCCCGGAATAACATAATTGTCCTTGTCCTGAACTTGACCGGTAAACTGAATGGTTTGCGGCGGCGTCAAGGTTTGCGGCGCCACAGGCGTTACCACCACATGATCCGGTATAAGTTGCACGAAGCTTGCAGAAATTGTATGGTTGGCCGTCGGATTTGAGAAAGTATAGGTTGAGACAGCTCCCACAGAGGCGCCATCAACCAAAACATCTGAAACCTTGTACCCCGAGTTTGGCGTTATGGCATATACTTGGCTTTGGGTATGGTTTAGCGTCGTCACTCCGACCGGAGAAATAGCACCATTTGCACCGGCAGAAGCTGTAATGGTGTAGGTAAGCACTTGCACCGTCAATGTTACATACGAAGCGTTGTGGCTAACCTGGGTCACTTTGATTCCGTTATATGGATCTGTAAATGTTTCACCATCACGTAAAACGGCATTAAGCGGCGTAGCGGTTGAATAATTCACAAAGGGAGGATGAAAATCCAGAAGATCACTTTCAAATGTCGGGCTATCTCCGATAGTTGCCGTCGTGCCACTGGTAAAATCAGCTTCTCCGTTCATATTTATGTTGGCGTCAAATCCAATAGGCTGCCGATACCCAAAATAATAATACTGGCTGGTATCATTTTTGGGGATTTTGATCGCCTGAATATTTGTGGTCTGGTCCTCATCCTCATAAACATTAAATGTCCCTCCGCCTGCACTATTTGTGACATCAATCGTCTGGACATTGGCAGGGGGTATCCATCCTTCTGCAATCTTATGAGCAGGATTAAAGTGCAAGGGATAGTTGTCATGAGGCTGACCCATGGCATCGGAATAGTCCCCGTATTCATCTACGGTACAGGATGATCCCAAAATGCTGCCGCCGCAATCATAGACGTTTGCATGCCCCATATCAAAGTTATGTCCCAGCTCATGAGCATAAAGCGGACTCCAGTTGTATCCCACAAAGAGGCTCCATGAACCCGGGGCATCAGCAACACCTATAAAACCACAATTGTTGTTGTTTGGTACGATATGCTCAACCAGATCATAATTTGCTAAATTTACTCCGGCATTTGTTGCCATAGTATCGGCCGCATTAGTCCAATCCTGTCCGTAGTTTGAGCAGCTTGAAGTCTGAGAATAAGGGACGGTATACGGTCCGACAACATCTCCAGACAACGACAGCTGATTGTAGCTGTTTTCCTTGTAGTAATTGTTGGTCGAATAGGCAGCATTGTACATTTCAGTGTCGACCTGGGTGGCATTAAAGGGGTTGGTAGCATCACTAAAATTCATAAGGATGGTCAGAACTTTCTTGGCGCCGGTAGGGGTGACGGCAAGAATAGGCGCGCCGGTTGATTGAACGCTCGAGCCTGAGGCCAAAACTACGGTTGAGCCAAGAGCCACACCCGTCATCGTCGCCTGAGCCACTGATTTTAAGCCCTTGGGTTTTTGTATAAAATACAGGTTGTCGTATCGGTCTTGCCCCAGCTTCAGCTGATAAAATGTCTGATCGGGACCGTTTTTCGCTTCCACCATCTTAATTTGCAACTTGCCGACCAGCGTTTTTGGCGCCTCAACCAGAGCTTTTTCTCCGCTTGTCAATCTTGATGCAATTTCTTTCGGCAGAGCGCTTTTGGCTAAAATCGATGGATCGTTTTGAATTTCCTTTAAAAGGAAATTTTTTCTCTGCTCGAGAACGGAAATAATCTGGGATTCATTCGTTTTGGCTAACTTGTCCGAAAGCGCTAATTCCTTGATTGTCTGGTTTACAGAGTTTATTGATTGCTGGGGAGTTTTGGGATCATTTAATACGCTCGGAATAAAAAAAAGCCCAAGAGCAAACAAGATAGGTAGAAGCTTCAAAATTTTAATCAGTTTTATTTTTGTTTGCGCTTGCATCTTTAAATGCAAGTATATCACAACATAACTTTCATACTAATCCTTCTATGTCATCTCCAACCTCTTTCATCATCTTTTCTTTTTTTGTCATTCCCGCGCAGGCGGGAATCCAGACTGGCTATATTCCGCTAGGTTTATCTCAAACAATGAAAAACATGCATCATAAGACGTGTGTATATTTTTATTTTCGCGCTAGTGTTTTAAACTAGACTTATGGAACAACGAATCATCAAAACAGATGCTAAGGAAATTTTCACCAAAACCAATCTCCCCGGCGCTGATTATGTCATAAACCAATATGTCGGTTGCAGCCACAACTGCAGTTATTGTTATGCCCGGTTTATGGCGCGGTGGAAGGGGTATGGAGGCTGGGGAACATGGTTAGAGGCAAAGATGAATGCACCTGAGCTTGTGAAAGGTCGGCAGGTTAAAGGGCAGGTGTTTATGAGCTCGGTTAGCGACGCATATCAGTCGACGGAAAAGGACTTAGAATTAACCCGCCGAATTTTGGATAACCTAAACAAGTCAACTCAGCTTTCAATCCTGACAAAATCGAATCTTGTCCTTCGAGATATGGATTTATTAAAAGAATTTGAGAATGTCGAAGTCGGCTTCACGATTAATTCCTTTGAAGGAAAGAAGAAAGAATTATTTGAGCACAACTCACCAACAAACAATGAGAGGATAGAAACCATGAAGATTTTAAAAGAAAACGGCATCAAAACTTTTGCGTTCATCAGCCCAATCATCCCGGGCCTAATTGACATCGAAGAAATAATCGGACAAACAAAGGAAATTGCAGATTACTACTGGTTTGAAGCAATAAATTTGCGAGGAGCCGGCAAGGAATTTACAGAAATACTCGAGACAAATTATCCGGAAAGCCTTCGACTGGTTCGCGACAAACATCTTTTCGCTGATTACATTGAGAGTTTAAGAAAAAAAGTTGTGCGCTCCGGCATAAAAACAAAAGGCATCGAAATTCACTAACATCTTGGATATTCTCGCAGCCACTACGCTAATCTGTATTAGAGTAGCAGTTGTAAAACGAACTTGGGCGGCCATTTGTGAGGGCCACCCATAATCACAATAAATTCTGCAGTCACTATAGTAAACTATATCAGTGAAATAGCTATGAAAAAATTACTTCGAAAGGCTTAAAATCGCGTCTAAAACAATTTGAGTGCCTTCGGCTAATGCTTTCTTGGTCACTGATTCTCGAGTTGTATGATAATCAATGCCACATGAACCCGTGGTAATAGTCTTGATACCTTTGGCGTTAAGGACATTTGCGTCAGTATTGCCGCCGATTAATTTGACGTCCGGCTTGACCCCATTTCTCTTGCATGCATTTTCAAGAGTTTGAACCAGTTGAACATCTGTCTTAAGAACAAACGGCCAAGCTTCTTGATGGCTTTTAATTTTCACTTTTCCGCCCATATCTTTTGCGGTTTCTTCAAAAGCCTTTATAACTTTCTGGTAATTAAGGTCGAATTTTTCATGACTCCTACTTCTCACTTCTGCCTCAATCGTAACTTTTTCAGGCACTATATTTCTTGCCAAACCACCATTTATAACACCAACATTTAAAGTAGTCTCTTCGTCAATCATCCCCCACTTTATTTTTTGGATTGCACTTGCCGCAATTTCTATCGCATTGACTCCTTTTTCGGGGTGCATGGCATGAGCCGTTTTTCCGAAAATTTCGACGTCAAGTTGCATATTCGCTGGCTCTCCAATAATGATATCTCCAGGTTCGGCATCTAGATTTAGTGCCTGTTTGGATTTTATCTCTTTAAAATCCAAACCTTTCGAACCTATCAAACCCGTCTCTTCTTGGACGGTAAAAATAGCTTCAAGCTGAATAGGCTGGTCATTCTCCTTTAAAGTCCTTAATATCTCGAGGATCGAGGCAACGCCGGTTTTGTCATCCGCGCCAAGAATCGTGCTTCCATCCGTCTTGATTAATCCATCATCGGTAATTATTGGCTTAATATTTTTCCCTGGTTTAACTGTGTCAACGTGGGCACTTAGAGCAAGCACAGGTTTGTTGCCATTTGAGGCTATCAAATTTCCAGTCTGGTCGATCGTACAACTAAAATTAAGATTATTAAGTTCACCCTTAAGATACTCAATGATTTCTTTTTCCCCACCGGACTCACTATCGATTTGAACTAACTTAATAAAAGAATTAATTAATCTTTCCGAATTAATTTTCATGAAACTATTATATCACGAACATAAAAGCACCTCTGAAGCAGAGACGCTTTTTTGGTGGAGCTGGCGGGTATCGAGCCCGCGTCCGAAAGTTAAAACCGCATAAATTTAGCAAGCTTAGACCTGATTGTTCAGTTCGGAAATTCAGTAAAAATCAGGACAAAAACTAAATTCCCTAGCCCGATAAGTCTTTCTTGTCATTTATCGGTGTCGTGACAAGGCATCTCGGAATATATATCACCCGTCCTTCGACCCGAGAAACGAAGTTTGGATGGTTACCGCACTTAGGCAGTAACTGGTGCAAGAACGTTTACGCGGAAAGCGTCAGCGATCTTGCTGGCAAATGTTTTTGCACTTGTCATATGACTGTCTGGTTAACGCGAGACTAGCCATCGCGACTTGCATTATACGATTTCAAGGATCTTCCGTCGAAGCCATACAGCCCCGGAAATAATTTACAATTCGAAATTAAAAATTATCAATTCCGAAACAAAATTCTAGCATGAAATAGCCGTATTTTCAACCATATTTTTGTTAATTGTTTACTGTTAATTGTTTACTGGGTATAATGATTTTGGAGGGATTTGTAAGTGAATAAAAACGAAATCCGAAAACATTATTTTCAAGATAAATATGTCATTATTTCGCCGAAACGGGCAAAACGGCCACAAAGATTAGACACACGGGAGCAAAATCAGAAAACCGGCAAAAAGTGCGATTTCTGCCCGGGCGGCCATGTAAAAAAAATTTATGACCTTAAGGATGATGCAGGCAACTGGGATATCAGAGTTGTGAAAAACATTTTCCCGGCGCTCAGCCTGGACAACAAATATGCTTACGGCAAACAAGAAGTCATTATCGAAAGCCCCGATCACGATAAAGAGATTTACGAGTTTCCGGTAAGCCATATCAAGAAAATTTTAGATGTTTACTCGGAAAGGTACGAGAGCTTAATCAAACTGGACAAGATAAGATATGTCCTGGTTTTCAAAAATGAAGGCGGAAAATCAGGAGAAAGCTTGCAGCATGCGCACTCTCAGGTCATAGCATTGCCGATGATACCTCCTATGATCCGCGAAGAAATCCTAGCAATCGACGATTATATGATGGCGAAGGAATCCTGCCCCTACTGCGACATATTAAGGCAAGAAAGCAATTCGCCGAGAGTCGCATGGGAAGATGAGCACATTTTCGCTCTATGCCCTTTCGCTTCCGAGTATCCTTACGGCGTCTGGTTTATCCCCAAAAGGCATGTCAGAAGTTTGCATGACATGAATCAAGCTGAGAAAGAATCGTTGGCGCATGCCATGCAATACATCATTGGCAAATTAGAAGCTCTAAATCTAAGCTACAACTATTTTTTCCATAACAGCATTGAAGGCGCTGATCACCATATGATTTTAAAGCTTACCCCAAGGCCAAACATTTGGGCGGGCGTCGAGCTCGGGACCGGCATCATAATAAATACCGTTCCGCCGGAAGACGCAGCAAAATTTTACCGAAAAGGCAATAAAAATATCTCAAAAGTGAAGAGGATAAAGGTAAAAGCCTGAGGTGAAATGATCAAGGTTCAAGTTTCAATGATCATTCAAACTTCAAAAAAATTCAAACCAAACATTTTAATCATTGAAAATTGATCTTTGGGGTTTGCTCGAGTTTTGATTTTCGATAATTTATTTTTGCAGACTGAGATTTGCTTGATCATTGATTTTTAATAATTGATCATTTTTGATAATCAATGCGCCTAAAATTTTAGGGCCAATCAAATTATAAAATATTAAACAAGCGCTTCTATAGCCCATAAATATCACCTTGACATGTGCAAAACACTTGTGGTAATTTTACCCTTAATAGAGGCATGGAGGGCTATGGAGCCTCAGACAATGAAAGGAGGTGACACAAAATGACAGATTGGGCAACAGCAACAACCGATGCGGTCCGAGAGACCATTTCAAAGGTTGTAGCTTACATTCCTGATGCTGTAGCTGCTATTGTCGTTATTCTCATTGGTATCATAGTCGCATGGGCTGTGAAAACCATCATTGTCAGAGGCCTTAAATTTTTGCAAATCAAAAAATATACTGATGCAATAGGACTCAACAAGGTTATTACAAAGGACGTCGAAATTATCGATCTTCTTGGCGATATAGCTAAGTGGGTTATCCTTCTTACCTTTGTAGTAGTAGCGCTTGACGTAGCTCAACTTTCCGGAGCAAATGATCTCTTAAAAGGCCTTTTGACATATGTATTTTCAAATGTCGCAAAGGCCGTAGTCGTACTGTTTATCGGTGCGGTTATAGCTGATCTTGCTTCACGAGTAGTAAAGGCTACCGCCAACTCAGTTGGCGTCAAGACAAGCGAAATCCTAGCTGATCTCGCAAGATGGTCTATCATAGTTTTTGCTTTCCTAGCAGCTCTGCAGCAACTTGGACTAGCCGTTGATCTTATCAACACGCTATGGACCGGTGTCGTAGCTTTCTTGGCTATCGGCGGTGGTCTTGCCTTTGGTCTTGGCGGAAAAGATGCCGCTGCAGGCGTGATCGATCGCATCAAAAAGGCATTTCCAAAGAAATAGGATATAAGCTACAATAGATCTATAAAACAAAAATAAAAAATGGGGGTGCGTGAGAAATTACGTGCCTCTTTTAATTGCCTCCGTTTGTCATTCCGCCTGCCTGCCGGCAGGCAGGGACTAGTCCTTTAAAGATATGACAGTTGATCCGGAATCCAGATAATAAAAATTACTATTCGCCACTTGCCTAAACCGGTTTAGGCAAGTGGATATAAATTTGCGCCG
>JAJYFH010000031.1 GCA_021791015.1 bacterium
CCATCAAGAATCGGTTTGATCCATCTTAATTTTTCTTCTTGGGTACTATTTGGCATTGTTTTCATATCTCCCATTTTAATGTTAAAAGTGCAAAAGGTGTGTGCACATTACCTAAATAGCTTGACGGCTTCCAAGCGAACCCGTCCGATTTGGGGATTTGATGTATATGCCATAGTTATATTTTAGGATAAAAGTGGTGCAAAGCTATTGAACCATTACGATATTATGGACAAAAAACACATTAGCGAGTATAATGACACCGCCAAGTACTGAAAAGTAACTAATGTACATTTAACAAATTGTTTGATTACCCGAAAGGTTGAAAGATGAAATCATCCTACTACAACATCGTGGCAAGCATCACTGGCGGGAAAGTTCTCTACAACACCATGTACAAGAATATCGTCGAGCTTTCGCTCGACGAGTACAAGCTACTCCTAAAGATGGAAAGGAGTGGCTTTGCTGTATCAAGCGAAGAGGAGTCCAAACTACTCAAGTTCTTAACCGAACAAATGTTCATAGTCGATGACAATCTGGACGAACTTGAGTATTTCAAGCTCGAGTGGAATAGAAGCCTCTACTCGTCCGGTGTTCTCAACCACACCATACTTCCGAACCTTGCATGCAACCTGGACTGTCCGTATTGCTTCGAGAGCAAAACGGGAAGGTTCATGAGTAGAGAGGACGAAGAGAACTACCTTGCGTGGCTTGAACCACAGCTTGTAGGTACAAAATACCTTTACTTGTCATGGTTCGGTGGTGAGCCCCTCCTTTCAAAGAATACTATTGAAAGGATTACCGAAGGCATTCTACGCATGGAGAAACAGTACGGTTTTGAGTATGCCGCGAACATCGTAACAAACGGCGTATTGCTGGACAAGAAGTTCACTCAGCGAGTCGAAACACTCCGTATCAAGAGCGTACAAGTAACGCTCGATGGAGATAGAGATATCCATGACTCCTATCGTTTTGCGAAGAAGTCGGGCGCGGGAACTTTCGACACTATTCTGGAGAATATGACGGGTTTCTGTAGAGACGATGCCTCTGACGCCGTATTAAGCATACGAGTGAATGTGACGGACGAAAACTACGGAAGCTTACCTGCGCTATTCGAAAGAATACCCACCGTCATAAAGGATAAATCTGTTCTGATGTTCCGATGGGTCTACTCGCATTCCAACGGTAGAAATCCTGGCAAGGAGTTCTCAGAAAAGATGAAGGGAGAATCTCCTATCACAAACCTCATACCGCTCTATCAGCTTGCAGAAGAAATGGGCTTTACAACGAACTCCTTTGACGAGGAGCTTACGTACAACTTCTGTGAGTGTGATTTTGATAAAGCCTTTCTAATCGACCAAGACGGCGACCTGTTCATGTGTTCGCATAGTATGGAGAAGGAGGAGTCTGTCGGGAATGTCAGTAGCGGCTTTTCGTCCCAGAGAAACTTCTCAAGATACGCAAGGTTCGTAAACACAACTCCATTCGAAGACGAAGAATGCCTCGAATGCAAGATCCTACCTCTGTGTAAGGGAGGTTGCAGAAAAGCGCGCTACCTCGGTACGAAGGTGTGTTCTGATGTACGTTGGGATATACCCGGGTACATTCTCCAGAAGCACCAGAAAGCGCAGCTATTCTTGTAGTGGCATGCAAAAATGTCGATGTGTCCAATAGAAGGAGGTGATTATAGATGAAGGCACTTCAGACGATGACGAGCCGCGAGGACTTTAACCGTACGGCTAGTGTTAAGGCGGAGAACCTCCCAAATGGAGGATTGCTCGCCAAGACCGTAGCTACGGTTAAGCCAAGGAAATGCTGTGGCGCGGCCTTCAAGGAGCAGGTCGAATAGGCCTGCCCCGACAGTTAGCACCTATCTACCATCTTTTGGCAGATAGGTGCTAACAATCTTCTTACCCTGAGAAAAAATCAAATAAAATGTCATCCCGTTGCTTATAGCGCGGGATTTTTTATACACATAAATTTAATTTCATTGCGTACACTTAGGCGATTCACCTAAATATAGGGCTAACGATTTTATCGTATCTCATTTTGTACTGAATATCAAAATAGTGCTATAATGTTCTCGAGCGTAGTGCTGAACCAAGACGAGCGCTATAGGCGTTCGACGTGTATATAGGTGAAATCAACCTAGACAGCGAACCCACTAAATAGACAAGCATGAAAGATTATATATGGAAACCACACGGAATACCTATACGAGTACAAGGAATACCCCTTGAACCAATTCTAGCCTTTAAGCAATTCGTTATGCCTGGTATTCGTGATGTTGACTGGATTGAAGATAGCTCGAAAGTAACCGACACAGGCATGAGCAAGCGGGAGTGGCTTGGGCTAATACTACACGCACTTGCCCTTATGGATTTAACTGGTGATAAATCATTGGTTGCGAAGATGTTCGAAAATGATGATGGTGGTTTGGTTCGTGTTTGTGACAATGGAGCAGTTTATATCGAACAGACGCTAGCAACCCATATGGATAAGCGGTACAACTCAGTTCACGACGCATTGGCAGGCCAAATAAAGGATAAGTCATCGAGAGGTCAAAACTACGCTGATAATCGACATTTACTTGTTTTTTGTAATATGGATGGTGTCTTTGAGGAGAACAAAATCTCCGTTGAAGTGAGCAAGGGCTGTTTTAATATAGTTAATATATTGGCTTTTAGTAGTAGTAGGCAGTATTTATCATTGATATTTGATAGGGAAAAATCCGATGGACCAATACATAAGTATGTAATATCCGAAACTGAACTGATTAAAAGTGCTATGAATCTCGACGAGTTGCCAATAGAAAAAGTTTGAAAGATAACACTAAATTGTTGTGACTATTTCTAATGCAGCTTTGAATAGTTTCTCTGGATCTCGTTCATTTTCGTGCAAATTCTGCCCATCAATATTATCATCAGTGATTAAAAAACTAGCAAAACTTATATTACGAAATTGTGCAACTGCAATCAATGACGCCAGCTCCATATCGACAGCTATACAACCATTATTTTTCATAGTCTGCAACTTTCCGACTGTCTCTCTATATACAGCATCAGTTGTCCAGACTTTACCATTTAAAAAATGTACGTCATATTTAGAAAAAAATTTATTCATTACAATTATTGAATTGGCATCTTGAGTGACTTCATCGCTTGGTGGTAAATAATGATAGCTCACGCCTTCTTCTCGGTAAGCTGAAGTAGGAATAATGATTGTATTTTTAGATATTTTTTTATCCATTGCTCCACATGTGCCAAATGCGACAATTTTATTTATTCCACTAGCAATTAACAGCTCCATTTCTACGGCAGACATGGCAGAACCACCAACTCCATCGGCTGGTGATACTAGTAATATATTTTCTTTGCCAGATTTATATATCATAAAATTATCAAATACTCCTTTTTCGTCGTTTTTTACGGGCGACACTTCAATATTGTCTTGTTTTTTTATATGGTCTTCCCACACCTCATCATCAAATATCATTAAGGCTTTTGTTGGACTACCGAATAAATCAAGACTAGTGGGACTGAATAATGCGTTCTTGTCACGATCAAATTTAATCATTTATTAACTTTCCTTTTGAAGTTATTTTAATAGCTTTATTAAAAAATATTATAACATCTTTTTAACACTTTTTGTCTATTCTATTGAAACTGTAACAATTTATTTATAAAAAGAATTATCCTTTGTATCAATATTACGCTTTCTAATCAATACCTTTGCACCACTTCCATAGGCCTTTGAAGGCCTATTCCCAGATGTCTCCTTTCATTATTGTAATAATATAAATAAGCTGTGATTCTTTTCTGTAAATTCTCTTCAATCCATATCTTTTCACGTTCTTCTTGGATGGTTTTATTGAATCTTTCAATATGGGCATTATCATTTGGTTTTCTGACCCTGGAATGCCTTAGCTTAGTTCCTTTGTAGCCGAGCATGTCAGAAAACCATCTGCCAAATTCAGGACCGTTATCTGTCTGAACTGTCTTAAACCTAAAACCGGCTAACCTTTGAGCCTTTAATACAAACTTCAAGCTGTTAGCTTGGGAAAATCTTTCTGTATACTCTGCATAAGCAAACCTCGAGTAAAGATCGATTAAAGTATAGATATAGTATCTGGTGCCGTCAGGGCGGGTAAGATGAATAGTATCGAGCTGAACCAAGTCTCCGGGCGCAAAAACAAGCGGTCTTGGAATATGTGGCCTGAATCTCTTCCAAGGACTCTTTTTCTTAATCAATCCTTGTCTTTTCAAAGTTCTTTTAATCGAGGATAAGCTAACCTTAATACCTTGCTCCTTCAAGTCTTCATGAATTACTTCGGCGCATCTGTTGTGCTTCAGTCTTTCCGTTCTGATTGCCTCAATAATGTCTTGGGGCAGTTCTCTCGGATGATGGTGAGGCCTTGATGATCTGGTTTGGAGGTGTACATGAAGGCTTAGACATTCGTTTTCGTATCTTTGGCTCCATCTAACCACTGAGGAATGTGAATATCCGAGATGTCGGGCTACCTTTCTTGTAGACCAACCTTTTCTTAATAGCTTGACGGCTTCCAAGCGGACCCGTCCGATTTGGGGATTTGATGTATATGCCATAGTTATATTTTAGGATAAAAGTGGTGCAAAGCTATTGAACCATTACGATATTATGGACAAAAAAAATAAAAAAATTCAGAAATAATAGACCGTTGAATTTCCTGCTCATTGTTTTGGGTGTGATATTTATTATTTTGGCTGTCATTGGCGCGCTTCTTCCATTTGTGCCTGGATTTATATTCCTTATTATTGGTATAATGCTTCTTGGTGAAGAATTCTGCCTAAGCCGATGGATTATGGAAAAATCGCTGCAGAAATTGAGAAAAAAAATCGAAAAAAACGCCTTTCGTAATGAGTGGTGGCAATGGAAAACAATAAATGATTACTCCTGAATTATTAGATTATATAAAGCAACAGTTCATAACGGGTGTTTCTGAGAGAGATGTCAGGAATACACTTTTCGAAAACTCTTGGATGAAAGAGGATGTTGACGAAGCCATCAGTTATGTCAAAAAAATAACCACCTCAAAAAGCAGTAAAAAGAAAAAATTATTAGTACTTTCAGGAACTTTTTTTGTAATTTTCATCGCTTTCATTTTACTATGCATATTTTTTGCATTAAGCCAAACTAAGGTTACTGAAACGAAAAATGAAACAGGTTTTGCGGTCCAGAGGTCTGACGACGGACAAAGAATAGCCGATCTATTAAAAATTCAAAAAGAGCTAGAAGACTATTATACAAAAAATAATAAATATCCTGGTTCTCTGAACGAGTTAAGTGATGTTCCGAAAAATCCCTCCGGGGGAAATTATGCATATAATCCGATTGGGAATCCTTCAACCTCTTACACTTTAAATGCCCAGATAGAAGGCACCGCAGACAGTCAGATTAGTATCAAGGGCGGATTTCTAACCCTGAAAAACCAACAGGGGAAAAAGTAATGCTTGTAACAACTCACACTGTCATAGCCGCGACGGTTGCCATAAAGACCGGCAATCCTTATCTATATTTCCCTTTTGCGGCGGCGGATCATTTCGCTTTTGACACCATGCCTCACTTTGGCGGGGATTGGGTAAACAAAAATCTTAAACTGGTCACGGCTTTGGATGCCATCTTTGGCATCTCAATTTTTTTGGCCATTGCCTTTTTTACCCATTCAAAATTTTCTGTTTTAATTCTTTTTGCGGTTTGCCTGCTTGCCGGTTGGCCGGATCTTGTCTGGTTAACAAAGGGAAAACACTTTCCAAAGTTTAAAAAATGGCACGCCGGAATACAGAAGTTTGAGACTTCTCCGGGGATTCTTCTTGAGATTGCAGTAGTTGTGGGTTGTTTAGTGTTGATATTTGCTTTCTAACCCCTTATTATGTTGATAAGAGTTTCTTGATAGGAAAAATTAGAAAAAATACCCTTAGATGAGAAAGGAGAGAATCAATGAGTGGAGAAAATGGTGAAGGAAAAGAGTTGCCACCAGAAGAAGGAGATCTAAATACGGAATCACCTGGTAGTTTATCAGAAGATGAAAAGAAATGGTTAAAGCAGGATCTAGAATCAGTGGAAGCTGGTCATTCGAGCGACGCCCTTGGTTATGAGGGAGATGATACTTCGCATTGGGATAGCCAAAGAGAGGAAGAAGAAGAAAGAGAAGAGACACAAAGACAAATAGAAGAAAGAAGGCCCATAATACAAAAAGTAATTAAAAAAATAAGGGAGGCTGGTATCAGTGAAGAAATGGTTGATGATGATGAGCTTCATTGTCAGATAGAGCCAGAGGCGACGCCCCATGATTATAAAATAAGACCAGTGATCCAGAAGACATTGAGAGAGTTATCAGACGAGGATGAAGAATTCAAAAATTATCTTGAAGAGGTTTACCAAGATTACGAAGAAAGTTCGTTAGAACATTTGCTTAACATTAAAAACCAAGAAGGACGTCATTAAAAAATTCCCCACAACAAATATTGTTTATAAAAAAGCTTGATTTATTTTTTTAAGTTTGCTAAACTTTATAAAGCTAATAAAAACAGGTCATTTATGACAAACGAAACGACAACTAAATACCGAGTGGACGGAAGCGGCTGTTAGCCAAAAAATTAAGTTGCTTTAAGGAAGTCCGCTAAAGGCGGATTTTTAAATTGTCTGGGCAAATGGGCTGGGAAAACTTTCTAAGTCGATCCAGTCTAGACAAACATAGAACCTGAATTTCTGCCCTTAGGAGAAAATGACCAATCAGCAATATCCAATAACCAATCAATGTCAGAATTTGAAAATTGATTAATTGAAAATTCATTGGAAATTGGGACTTGGAAATTGGAAATTCAAGGATCGGACTTTGACAACTGAATACAGATACATGCTAATCCTTAAGGATTCAAGGTCGGATGTTAAATTTTTAATTTTTCATTTTGAATTTTGAATTACAGTATGTATCTTAGGGTAAACGAAATATTACAATTTCAAATCCAGTTGATGATTACTGGTTAAGTTCGTGTCTCACTTTCGTTCGACAACGAACAGTATGCGGTATTCTGTATTCAGTATTGAGGAATTAATCCCAATACACAATACACGATACGCAATACTGATTATTCGCGAGCGGTAGCGAGATACGAATAAATCATCATTAAGTCAAGTAAGAGCATATGGTGGATGCCTTGGGATTTCAGGCCGATGAAGGACGTAGTAAGCTGCGATAAGCTTCGGGGAAGTGCTAAACAACTTTTGATCCGGAGATTTCCGAATGGGGCAACCCGGCTCGGGTTATGCCGAGTCACACTTAGCTGAATACATAGGCTATTTGAGGGCACGCGGTGAACTGAAACATCTAAGTAACCGCAGGAAAAGACATCAACCGATATTCCGTTAGTAGTGGCGAGCGAAAGCGGAAAAGCCAAAACTTTTTTCATGTTAAAGCTTACGGGCGTTGTGGAAAGAGTGTTGTGAGGTTAACACACTCCTTTTGGAGCTAGAGCTGGAATAAGGGCAGATTCAAATTTATTTGGAGATGTCTAATTCCAAATTTAGACTAAGATCCGTAAATCTTAGGTAAGGTAAGAAAACGAGAGGTTTAATGGAATGTGCCTGGAAAGGCCGACCATAGAGGGTGATAGTCCCGTACATAAAAAATCTTTTGTCCTTATGTGTTTTCTCTCTAGTACTACGGAGCCCGTGAAACTCTGTAGGAATCTGGGTGGACCACCATCCAAGGCTAAATACCTGAAATCACCGATAGTGAACTAGTACCGTGAGGGAAAGGTGAAAAGAACCCCTGT
>JAJYFH010000032.1 GCA_021791015.1 bacterium
TATCGTCCGAGCAGCTTGAGCAAACTAAGTCATCGCCTTCTCGAATCATTAAGTTGCCGCACTTAGGACAAAGGTCCCGGCCCTCATCCTGTTCCTCGGGGTCTTCTTTTTTTATGTTTTCTTTTGCCATGAAAAAATTATAATTTAAAACTCTTCAAATCTCAATTGAAAAAGAAGACCCGATCGCTCGAGCCTCCTTTTTTAATCAATGTTTACTTTTTCTTTCGCGTCTTGCTCTTTGCGGTTGCGTTTGCGGCCTGCGGATTTTGTACATAGAAGAGGTATCCGCCTACTCCGGCCAAAACCAGCAGAAAGATTATGCCCCACAAAGGTATGCTTTTTTTGTCTTTCGTTTCGGTCTTTTGGCTATTGTCGGCCGGCTTTTGGTTGTCTGGATTTATGGTAGCTGCCTTTACTTCTCCTTGGCTCGAGCCACCGGTGTCCTGACCATACGTCTCGTTTGAAACCGGTGTAATGGCTGCTGCCTGAATAACCGGCGACAGAACGGTAACTTTTTGAGAGATTCCTTTGCTTTCATTTCCAGCCGCATCTACAGTTGTAATGGTGTAGGTGTACGTTGTACCACTCTTTACGTCCGTGTCCACAAAGTTCGTATCTTCCGATTTTGTTTTTGTGGCGATTAATGCTTCCGCGCCGCCATCCGAGCTTCTGTAAATGTTTACTTTCGCGAAATCATCATTTCCGGCCTTTGTCGTATCCGGGTTTGTCCAGGTCAATGTCACGGAACTGCTCGTCGTGGTAGCTGTGAAGTTAGTAACTTCTCCGGGTGCCGTCAAATCAATGTTAATGTCGCCCGTTGCTGTTCCTTTGTTTTTGGCATTATCTGTCGCAGTAACTGTGATAGGGTGATCCAATTCAGTTAGCGGACTTGTGACAGCTAATTCCCATTTTTCGGTGCTTGCATCGTAAGTTGCCTTATGATCAGTGCCATCAATTGTCACAATTACCGATGCCACTCCGCCTGCATCACTGGCAGTTCCTGTAATAGTTGGTTTTGTGTTGTTTGTTCTGACAGAAGGATTATCAAGGGAAACAATCGGTTTGACGGTATCGATTATTAAGCTCCCTGAGCTCATATTTTGATTGTAGTTTGCGTCGACTGCCGTTGCTTCCACAGTGTATTTGCCATCTGCTAAAGTATCAGTTACATCTGCTGTCCAATTTGTACCGGTAACAACCGCATTGTACTTTTTTCCATCAAGCGTTACCAGAACCGATTTCACTCCGCTTGCATCACTGGCAGTTCCTGTAATAGTTGGTGTTTGATTTTTTGTAACCAGATCCTTTACCGTTACTGTCGGGATAATGTCCTCTATCGGACTTGCAGAGTTTTGAGGACAAGGAATAGCCCTTGCCACAAAGTCATTCGCATTATTGCCAGTGTCATACGCGTTCCCTTTCATCTCATCTGTACCGCCTACCGCCATGGTTGCAGATGTAGAGTCAGCGTTTGCCTTTCTCTCAATGCTTTGATCTGCCGGAACTGTAGGAGTATAAACAGTACCTTCATATCCGCCAGTGGGCTGGCTTCCCCAACCAACCATATCAACCACATCTGTACCTGCCACCGTAGATTTACTAATATAAACTCCTCCATTTGCAACTAGCATATTGCCGTTCGTTGCCGAATAAGTCGCATCAGCCACTATTGTTGTCGCATAAGAATTATTTGGAGCGATGAGAAAAAATCCATTTGATTTAATGATAGAGTTTGTGTAGGTCAAAGGTTTATTGCTATCAGAACCGGTACTATTTTTAATATGCAGCATCAGGTTTTCAGCCTGCAGATTAATATCCGTTGCTGTCGGATTATAAAGTTCAACAAATTCATTATCAGCCATGCCTGTCTGACCGACTTGCACTTCGCTAATTACCACATGGTTTGCGGGCGATAGCACCGAGACGTCTTTTGCAGGTGTCGCCGCGTATGTTTTTCCGGGAGCGATACCGGCCATCATCATGCTTTGCAAAGCGAGCATCACCATTGCAAAAACCGCAATCTTTTTTGTCGAATTTTTAAATGCTTTTTTTAGTTTACTCATTTTCTCCTCTTTAGATTTCCCTCCGAATTTTTACAAATTATTTAAATTATTAGAACGATATTTGGAAGTCCGTTTTAGGCAAAACTAAAACCGATCACCCTCCCTCCAGAATAAGATGTCAAATAGAATAAAAATTCCAAGACAATTTAAACTCGAGGAAACGTGATCGGTTTCACCACTCGCTTGCAGGATTTCCCTTTCCTAAAAGGTAATTTCGTGCGGCTCCATAGACACCTTGTGACCAAATGCATGCATTATCAGTATCGGCGCCCCCATAGAGCATAGCCTCACTTCCCAAATAATTTCTGATGTAGTTTTTGTTTTTGTCCGCGATGGCGGATGTTCTTTTTGTTTTCCATCTCCCTTGAGTCAACCCAAAGAAGTATTTCGATAATAAAAACATATGCAGAAAAAGTCAAGAAAAATTTTATTTCTTCTTTTTTCCTTCTTCTGTTTCTTCCATTTCAAGTGGCATTTCCTGTTGTTTGTTTTCATCTTCATCCTCAACAATGCAGGCAACGGAAGCCACCTTATCACTATCGTCTAAACGCATAATTCTGACTCCTTGAGTCGCTCGGCCGATTTTTGAGATATTGGCAAGTGGCGTTCGGATGATGACACCTTGCGCCGAAACGATAACCAGGTCACCCTCGTCGTCAACGATAACCCTGACGTCAACTGTCTTGCCTGTCTTCTTCGTGACAACGCCTGCCTTGATGCCGACGCCGCCGCGCCTGTGAGAGGTAAACTGCTCTAGTTTGGTTCTTTTGCCGTACCCGTTTTCCATGACAACAAGGAGCTCGCCGCCCGGAACTATCGGATCCATGCCAACCACTTCGTCATCGCTTTTCAACCTAATCCCCCTGACTCCTCGCGCCGCCCGGCCCATAGGCCTTACGTCTTTCTCGTTGAATCTGATTGCGAGTGAATTTTTCGTCGCAAGAATTATATCGCTTTTTCCATCGGTCATCTTGACCCATTTAAGTTCGTCTTTTTTGTCGATTCCAATGGCAATGATGCCAGTCTTTCGAATGTTTAGAAATGCCTCAAGCGGAGTCTTCTTGATCGTTCCCTTCTTGGTTGCCATCATTAAGTATTTGCCTTCTTTCTCCTCCGGCACATTGATAATCGCCGTGACGATTTCCTCCGGCGCCAGCTGCAAAACGTTTACTATCGGCTGGCCCTTGGCTATTCGGGACGCAGTCGGCAACTCGTAAGCCGGCGTCTGGAAAACTCGCCCCTTGTTTGTGAAGAAGAGAATGTTGTCATGGCTTTTGGCAAACATCATGTGCGTTACCAAATCCTCCTCTTTGGTCTTCATGCCAACCACACCTTTGCCGCCGCGATGCTGGGCGCGGTAAGTGGTCACGGGAATCTTCTTGATATAGTTGCCTTTGGTCATGGTGACTATCACTTCTTCATTTGGAATCAAGTCTTTATCGGAGAAACTGTCGATGCCGGTTGCAACTACCTTTGTTCTTCTCTCGTCACCGTATTTGTCCTTTACCTCTGCCAGCTCGTCTTTGATGATGCCGTATATCTTCTTCGGGTGGGCAAGAATATCTTCCAGCTTTGCGATTAGTTTCTGAAGTTCGTTGTATTCGTCCTGGATTTTTTGGCGCTCAAGGCCTGCCAAGGTTTGAAGCCTCATGTCCAAAATGGCCTGGGCTTGAATCTCTGACAGCTTGAACTTCTTAATCAAATTAACTTTCGCGACCTCCTTGTCCTTTGATTTTTTAATCGTTTCGATAACTTCGTTTATGTTTTTGAGCGCGATTAATAACCCTTCCAAAATGTGCGCTCTGGCTTTGGCTTTATCCAGTTCAAATTGCGTCCGGCGAGTTACGACTTCAAATCTGTGCTTTATAAACTCCTCAAGGACATTTTTAAGGCTCAAAATTTTCGGCTGCAAACCGCCGTCAACCAGCGCGATCATGTTGACGTGAAAAGCGCTTTGAAGCTGGGTCATCTTGTAAAGCTGGTTTAAAATTTTATTGGCATGGGCATCTTTTTTAATATCTACAACAACCCGGACGCCCTTTCTGTCTGACTCATCGCGGAGGTCGGAAACACCGACAATTTTCTTTTCTTTGACCAGTTCTGCTATTTTTTCAATCAATGTTGCTTTGTTCACCTGGTAAGGAAGCTCGGAAATTATGATTTTAAAGTTGTCTCTCTTGCCTTCTTCTATAACCGCCACGCCTCGCATCACTATCTTGCCGCGGCCGGTCGAGTAAGCCGCTTTTATCTCATCGATGTTGTAAATAATTCCGCCGGTTGGGAAGTCCGGACCTTTGACATACTTCATCAAATCTTCAACAGTCGCATCGCTTGAGTCAATCAATTTCGTTGTGGCGTCAATCAGCTCGCCTAAATTGTGCGGGGGGATAGCCGTCGCCATACCGACAGCAATACCGATTTGGCCGTTCAAGAGAAGGTTCGGCACTTTCGCCGGCAAAACTTGCGGCTCCTTCTGGGATCCGTCGTAGTTTGGTACGAAATCAACGGTGTCTTTATCTATATCGGCAAGCATTTCCTCGGAAATCTTTGCCATTTTTGCCTCAGTATAACGCATGGCCGCTGCTGAGTCGCCATCCATTGAGCCGAAGTTGCCCTGCCCGTCAACAAGCGTATACCGCATCGACCAGCTTTGCGCCATTCTGACCATACTTTCATAAACTGCGGCATCACCATGCGGGTGATATTTACCCAAAACCTCACCGACAACCGTTGCTGATTTTCTGTATCTGGAACCGCTCCTTAAGCCCAGCTTATCCATAGCATATAGAATTCGTCGGTGGACCGGCTTCAAACCGTCGCGAACATCAGGAAGGGCGCGAGCTACGATAACGCTCATAGCATAGTCAAGATAGCTCTCTTGCATCTCCGTATTGATGTCACGAGGTTTTATATATCCTATTTCATTCTTTCTTTCTTCTTCCGCCATTATTCTTCTCTTTCAATAGTCTTAAAATATAAATCGTTATTGGCAATACCAAACTTATGTTTTATAAATTCTCTTAACTTATTAAAGTCATATTTCTTGCAGCTGAAAATGTCTAAACTGAACTGATTCGTGTTTTTGAAAGTATGTATTGAAATATGCGAAAAATCAATTATTGCAAAGGCTGACAAACCAGGATTCATTGGGACACCTTCTTGAACGATTGGACCATAAATGATTTTCATATCTATCAACCTTGCTATCTCCTCAATAAGTAAAATAATAAATTCTTTATCATTTAACTCTCTCTCTGAATTTTTGCATCTATAATTAGCTGATACCTGCTTGCCATCTTAACTCCTCAGCCTTATTTCCAGCTTCGCGCCGCTCCCGGCAAGCTCCAACTCTCCGATTTCCTTGGTATTCTTTACATGCAAGCCGCCGCAGGGAATCGGTTCCAAAGTCCCGACTTGGCACCATCTGAAACCTTCGCGTTTTTCATCCCAGTATGTTCTGATATCTTTATTTGCATTAATGAAATCATTGACCGACTCTTCGAGTGTCATATAAATCATGTCGGGAATGGGCTTCTTGAAGGTTAACACCGCCTTATCTTCATAAACATTTCCGGCAACCGCCCTGATGCCATGGTCTCTTTCGATAATTCCTGCGGCCACATGCAGAGCCGAGTGAAGCTTCATACCGTCTAGTCTGCGATTCCAATCAATCTTTTGTTTAGCGCTTTGATCTTTTTGCAGTCTAGGCTCGCTGCTTAAGTGAATCATCACCCTGCCATCTTCTTTTTTGACATCCTTTACCGCCATGCCGCCGACAGAGCCCATGTCACTTAACTCTCCTTTTGTGCTTGGGAAAAAAATATTTTGAGCAAAGCAGACCTTATTGCCAACACATTCAAGAATAGGCGAATCCAGCTCGTCTAAATATTGATCTTTATAATAAATTAATTCTTGCTCCATTTTTCTCCCTAACTCTTCGCCGCTATTGCTATAACTTCTACTTCAATTTTGCATCCCTCTTTCACAAGAGCCGACACCTCGACTAAAGTACTTACTGGTTTTGACTTGCCAAAATATTCATTTCTAATTGGTGAAACTTTCGCAAAATCCTTAATATCTGTCAAAAATAATTGTGCTTTTACAACGTCTTTAAAACCCGCACCTGCTGCTTCCAAAATCTGCTTAATGTTTTCAAATACAAATCTTGTTTGCTCTTCGATGTCTTCAGAAACAACATTACCTTCTTTATCCATTGCAATTTGCCCCGTAACGAATACTAATTTCGCATCTGAAAGCTCAACTGTTAAACCATGCGAATATGCACCCATAGTTGGCGTAAATGATTCTGGTATGATTTGTTTTGTTTTCATTCTATATTCTCTATTCCCATTCTATTATTCAATTCTTCGACTATTTTAAATTCTTTCTGGATTCCGGATCGACTGATTATATTTTCAAGGAATAGTCCAGAATGACAGAACGGTTACACATCAAGGTTTTTAACATTTTTCGCGTGGGTTTGAATGAATCTTTTCCTCGGCTCAACTTCATTTCCCATAAGCATCGAGAAAACCTCGTTCGCAGCTTCAGCATCCTCGGCCGTAACTTGCAGGAATACTCTATTTTCCGGATCCATGGTGGTTTCCCAAAGCTGCTCCGGATTCATTTCACCCAAACCTTTGTATCGCTGCAGGCTAACGCCGGCAATTTTTTTCTCACCCGTTTCTTCTGTTTCCTCTTCTACTTCTTCTTCCTGTTCCGGCTCTTCTCCAACCGGCGTGACCGTAAAGCCCGTTTCTCCCTCACTCTCCGGTTTTGCCGCTTTCTTCTTTGACTTCTCGTCTTTTTCCTTAGCAAGTTCACTCATAATTTCTTCTTTATCAGCGTCATTGTATGCGTAAAACTTCTTCGCTCCTTTTTGAATTTTGTAAAGAGGCGGCTGGGCAATGTATAGGTAGCCGTTATCGATAATTTCCGGGAAATATCTGTAGTAAAAAGTGAGAAGCAACGTTCTGATGTGGGCGCCGTCTACATCAGCATCCGTCATGATAACTATGCGGTGATATCTCATCTTTGAGAGGTCTTTCGTCTCGCCAATGCCCGCGCCCATGGCAATAATTAAGGCTTTGATCTCCTCAAATGCCAGCATCCTGTCAAGGCGTGCTCTTTCAACATTTAGTATCTTTCCTTTCAGGGGCAAAATGGCTTGGAATGTACGGTCGCGTCCCTGCTTTGCCGAACCGCCGGCAGAATCACCCTCAACTATGTAGAGTTCACTTTGCGTGGCATCTTTCGATGAACAATCTGCCAGTTTTCCTGGCAGGGTCATACCCTCAAGCGCCCCTTTTCTAATAACTGTGTCGCGCGCTGCTCTAGCCGCCATCCTCGCGCGGGCTGATAAAAGACATTTTGTAATAATCTTTTTGGCGTCATTTGGATTTTCGTCGAGGTAATATGAGAAATATTCCGCCATCACAGAACCAACTTGATTCTGTACCTCAGGATTGCCAAGCTTTGCCTTGGTTTGGCCCTCAAACTGCGGATCCGGAAGCTTCACCGACACAACGGCCGCCAAGCCTTCCCTGACATCATCGCCGGAAAGATTATCCTTTGCTTCTTTT